>NZ_LGSS01000001.1:0-300000 GCF_001190785.1 Gottschalkia purinilytica
CTCCACAACTCGTACATAAATTTATCTTCCGACCTCTATATTTAGCCTTAACCGTTAACCTTCCACACTTAATGCAACTATTTGCATTCCTTATTTCCCTTATAAGCTTGTGTTGTTCTTCAGTAATCTTAAATATGCAGTACATTTTCTTAAAATCGTCACAGACTTCTTTACAGTCTGATCTATAGCACATTTAACTCACCTCACTATAATCTCTTTGCTATCTCATATATAACATTCACCGTCACACTGTTTCCTGCTTGTTTGTACAGTTGTGAATCTGAATTCACCTCTCTAGCTTTATCGAATGCCCAGTCTGGAAATCCTTGAAGTCTAAAACATTCTCTAGGTGTTAATCTTCTTATCTGTCTTTTTTTCCAATCTATCTATAATTTTTATTTTTGGTTGTCTATTGCCACCTTGCATAGTATCTAATGTTGGTGCCAAACCTTTGATACTGTAATATCTTCTAACTTGTTCGCTACCTTTTATATCAAGTAACCCTAGACACATTATTTGTTTAGGTTGTTTATAATCTGTCGCAGACAATGCTCCTACATGACCATTTACATCGTGTACCCAATGTCTGCTATTAGTACCTTTAGCTTCTTGATTTACTGTTGTTCCGATAATGTTGATATTAGTCTTTTGTGATATTCTTCTGATAGGAAATATTTTTCTTCTACTTGTTCCTCTAAGATGTCCGATAATGAACACCCTTTCTCTGTTTTGTGGGACTCCAAAATTCTTGCTGTTAAGCAATTGCCATTCGACATCATACCCCAGTTCCCAAAAAGTGTTGAGGATTGTTCCAAAAGTCCTTCCTCCATCGTGATTAATGAGTCCTTTGACATTCTCAAGGAAAACAAGTTTGGGCTTTCTCTCTCGAATAATTCTCGCGATCTCAAAGAATAAAGTTCCTCTTGTATCTTCAAACCCTCCCCTTTTTCCAGCAACCGAAAAAGCTTGGCAAGGAAATCCTCCACAGATACAGTCGAAGCTTGGCAAATCTCTAGGGTCAACTGTTCGTATATCATCTGAAAACCACTCTCCTTCTGTTTCATGTATTGCTTTATAACTTTTCTGTGCAAACTTATCTATTTCACACCAACCTACACACTCATGTCCTGCTTTTTCCATTCCTAGTCTAAATCCACCTATTCCTGCGAATAAATCTATAAATTTAAGTTTCATTAACTCACCTCACTAAGCTCAACCTCAACCCTAGGATTCTCACTATAAAACTTCTGTACATTAAGCTCTACAACTTGCTTATCATCATCAAACGCTATTGAATTTAAACTATCTAGAACTATCTTTGCTATGTTATCCGTATCCGGTTTTTTGGTCGGTCTTATATTTTTATTTATCATTTCTATTCTTTTTTTCTTACTTGTGCTCTTAGGTATAGTAAAGTATGCCTTTATTTCTGCTCTAATTTGCCCTGTAAGCCTTTTATCTCTATGTTTAATGCAATAACATTGTCTAACCCAATTTTCGTATTCTGTGGTCTTTTTAGGAGTATATGCGATTCCTGTTTTAGTAGTTCTATGTCTAGCCTTAGACTTTGGCTCCCCTGGTATTTCAAAATTAATCAAAACTATCGCTCCTTTTTATCTTTAAGCTATATTCAATTCTTCAGCTAACTTATTTCTAATATCTTTTATTTTTCTTGATATGGAATTTTGTGATATCCCTATTACTTTTCCTATCTCAGTTTGGTTTTTACCGGATAAATACATCTTCAAAATACGTCTTTCTTCATCGGAAAGCGAAGCATCTATTACAATTTTTGTATCAACACTATCATAGTTAAATATTTCATCCTCTAAGCATTCAAGGAACGTTGTAGGTGAATCATCTGTCATTTTTACATCAAGAGACTTTATGTTATATCCTAGTCTTAATTTTTTAATTTCTTCCTCATGTTTCTTTGACTTTATTCTTGGGCTATCTCTTCTAGGGAGTCTTATAATATTGTTTCTCTCTATATAATTTATGCACTCATATCTAATCGCCGGATGTGCATATGTACTAAATTTATATCCAAACTCTTCTTTGTATCCATATACAGCCTTGCATAATCCCAAGAAAGCTACTTGCTGTAAATCTTCAAATTCTACTTTATTAGCTATATTCTCACTTTTCATAAGTTTAGAAACTATACCTGTAGCCAGTCTAATATTATCCTCAACTATCTGCCTTTGTTCATCCGTTAATTTCATCTTCTCACTCCTTATTTAGATATTTATATAATTATTTAAATAACTCAAACACTCATGTTCTTTTAGATGATAATTACTATCTTTTTCGTAGGACCATTTCTTCTAATTCTTCCGCTGTATATTTAGATGTCCTAGATTCAAAGTTGTGAAACTTGGTCTGTGTATTCATAGTATTATTTTTTCTAACTGTATTAGTTTTAGGTTCTTCTTTATAGTTTTCATCTAGGTAATCTACATAGCCGCTATTAAAAAACGTACTACCATTTTGAAACTTCAAATCTGGAAAGTCTGTAGATCGTTTATACTCTACATAACTAGCATATCTTTCTATACATCTTTGTAATTGTTCAAAGCTATATTTTTCTATAAGTTTAGGTATCTTTTTAACAGCAGTTGCTTTTCCTCTCTTTTGAGGATATAGATTCCAAATCTCTTCTACTTTTGCACTATATATATTCTTCTTATCATTCTTTTCATTCTTTTCATTCTTGTTTATGTCTTCCTCTTGTTCTTCCCTTGTTCTTCCCTTGTCTTCCTCTTGTTCTTCTCTTGTATCTTCACTTGTTTTTTTCTTGTTTTCAAAGTTCTGATAATCGTTGTAATTTAGCACTATGAGCCTTGTTCTTTTTCTACCTTCTTTGATGTTTTTTATCATGCCGTCTTTTTGAAGTAATTCTAAAAAATTTCTAACTTTTGTTCTGGACCATCCCCATCTTTCAGCTAATTTTATTTCACTTGTTATATGTTCACCACGTTTTACAATTATAATTTCATTGTCAAAGAATACTTTATTATCATCGTGATTTACTAAAAGGAGAATATCTATCCATGCCGAACGTTTATCAAATGGTTTTTCACTCTGCCAAATCCAATGACTTTGTATATTTCTGTGGAGTTTTATCCAACCTTTACTATCCATCATTTAGCTTCACCCCTTGTGGTATTAGTGGAAGGGTGAAGCCCCCTTCCTTTTTCTATAAGCACTTGTACTATCATTTTCTTTTGAGATAGTTCATAGCCTCTACCCATATTGTTACTGTCATATCTTCAAAGCCATTAACTTCGTAGTAACCACATATCGCCTTTTCCTCTACATTCTTAGTTTTAGCCAGTTCTTTTATTGTTTTTATTTTCATTTCATCTATTTTTTTATTTGTAACATCTTCATCATCATCTCCCGTAAGTTCTTCAAGAGCAGTCATTCCTATATTCGTTAAATCTCTTAAGGCTCTTGCCTTTGCTCTTGTCTCTGCCATACGTATAATATGTTTAGCTATCAACCTATTAACATTACTTGGATCTGCATCACCATAGCCTTCGAATATTCCACCATCTTTAGTAGTTGCTATAGCTTTTATAATGCACTGATTGTTTTCTTTGTTAGGAAGTTGCACTAATTCTGTCTTTATTCCGTTTAATCCTTTCTGATGTGCTGTATCTAAAAGCCCTTCATATGTTACAAAGTCTTTACCTTGTAAATTCACTATAAAACGCTTGTCTACTTTTACGTCATGATCTGAACTCATTTCTATACCTCCTTATATACTCTCTTAAATCCATCCTCCTGCATCATCTAACTTGTCCTCCACCTCCCATTTAACCTTTAGCACATTATCTATTGATGATTGTATTTCTTCTAAGTAGTGCTTATCTGTTATGCCTGCTCGTCCATCCAGGTCATACAAATTACTTATTACTAACTCTAGCTTTTCAAGTGTTTCCATAAGCTCTCTTGACATTAAGGTCCACCTCTAATGTATTTTAGTTAAATCTACTTTTTTACGCTTAAGTATCTTTATAAGATGTTGCTTTATGTTATTTAAAGAATCTAGAGCACCTTTTTTATTTATATATAATTCATGGTATGCACACCTTTCATCACCTTTATTCCAACCCATAGGATGTATGGATACGTCTAATAAATGTACGTGAGCACTATATCTTATGAATACATCTACTTCTGTTTTGTCTGATACAATCGTAGCTAATGTTGTTATATCTCCGATTAATTTATAAACATTATCTTTCATTTCCCTTAACCCCCTATTTATGGTATAATGTTCGTAAATAATTGTTTTTTTATGTTTCTATCGAGTTCCTTAGTTGCCGCTAAGGAGCTTTTTGTTTTCAATTCTAAATGTAACCTTGCTACCTTCGTTAACTGTTATAGATATACCGTCTTTATAAAATTTTAGACAATCATCAATTGTTAAAATGTTTATGTCTTGACTGAATGTTATTTCTTTCAAAGTTCTCACCTCCATTAATAACGCTAATATGATCTCCAAACCTTTTGCATCTCACTTAGATAATCCCAATCATACTTGCAAAATACTTTTGTAAAATCTATAGCTATTTCTTTTGCTTTTTCATAGTTGCTCTCATTTATTTCAGTAAGCTTTCTTACACCTAATAAAGCTCGTACTAAGTAGGAAATTGGATTCGCAACATCTGATCCTAAAGGACCTAAATATCCATACTCTTCTTGTAGCCTTCGTATTATTTCCCCTTCTCTTATTCCTGTCCAGTTCTTAGCTTCACCGATTTTCTTAGTTAATTCTGCATTTTTTAACTTTAATTCTTCATTTTCAATAACTAGAAATTCTAATTTCTTTACCAACTCTTTATGTTCCATTTAAATATCCTCCTTTGAGCCTGCCTCAATCTAGGCAGTCGTTATTAAATGTCATTTTTCTCGATAAACTCGTCTATACTTACTTTCAAAGCTTTTGCTAATTTACATATAGTGCTAAACCTTGGATCTCTATTCTTGCTTTCTATATAAAATAATACTGAAACTGAAACTCCTGATTTCTTAGCTAACATATTCATTGATAGATTCCTTTCTAATCTTAATTGTGTAATTTTATCTCCTAACATTGTTTGACCACCTCTTTAAAATATAGTATTCTTGAAAGAGAACATTATTTTCTATGAAAGGAAAGTATTATTATGCAACTAATCAAAAATAAAGAAGCTTTTGAAGAAGAGTGTTGGTTATTCTCTTCATCTCTCTATAATTTTGTTGAAAAACACTGTGAAACTGATAGTATAAGATGGTTTTTTGATAGTTGTTATATGCCAGATTACTATACTAAAGACTCTTATACTGTAATTTTTAAAAGTTATGATATAGAAGAATATAAAGACTACATACTAAGTATTGAAGTTACATATGAAGATAACAATTACAACTTTAGAATTATCAAGCAAGTTCCTTGAACTTAAAAATAAAAGAATATATCTTCAACACTTAATACTAATAATGTATCTTCTAAACTAACAGGAGGTTTAAATACTGTACACTCCGCTATCACATTACCTGTTTCTCTACTTTTAATTGTGCAATGATACATATCTTTCCTATTATTGCTTTTAACTGCGATAATTTCACATCTTGATATTTTGAATCTTTTATAAAAAAAGTTCTGGATTCTTTGCCATATGGTAGGTTTTGGACTATATCTTAATAAGTTTTTTATTAAATAGTGTTTTTCTAGTTTTGATAGACCAAGACCGTCTATATCTTTTCTTATTAGTGATGCCTGTTGAATTAATTTTTTCTTGTCCACTTTCTCACTCCTTATATAGCTATTTGCCTATTAATATTCTCTAATTCCATACTCAGCTCTGCTGATAAATTATATGCCTTGATTAATTTTTGTGCTTCTAAAAAACGATTCTTAGGAGTCCACCCGTAGCTAGGTATATCAAAGTATTTGTTGAATTGCCTGGACAAATCTGCGTATACTTTCGATCTAAAACTATTGTTTTTATAAGCTTCGCTTTTCTTGCCACCTATTAGCTCTAGAACTCTTTTATTTCTAAGATTCTTTAAATACTGTCTTTGACTAGGGCTTATTTCTAAGCTGTCAAGCTTGTCCTCAATTGTTCCAATTCTACTGTTAAGATTATCTACCTCACCTATAATCAATCCTACTTGTTTATTTAATAATTTAGCCACATTCATAGATTCGTTGTTTAGAGTTTCTCTCATATTGAAGTATCCATCTACTAACTTTTCATATTGCTCCCAAGCAAAATCATCTTCTAAGATTTTTAATAACTTTGAATATCCTTTTTCGGATAACAAATAAATATTTTTGCTTGCATTAATTGAATTTTGACTATAAATTCCGTTACTCATCAAATGAGGAACAAAATTACTACCTTTAAGATCGATAACATCTATATTGTCTTTAAATCGCTTTCTATTTCTATTAATCGCTCTGTTAATTGAGTCTAAAGTTCTGTTATGTATTTCAGCTATATCTTTAGCTAACATGAATTTTTTATTTTCTGCAAAACCTCCCTCGATGTGATGGAACTGCATGTTTTCTACTTCTGTTAATCCTTTTAAAATTAAGTTATTCATTGCTTGTCCTCCCTTGTTTTATATTTCAGGCTTATTTAGCCTGTTCTTCTTGTGCTTGTTGAATTTGCTTTTCGTTGTAAGCTTTTAATACTGCTTCTGTGAAGGCTCTTTTAGCGTTTGGTATTGCTTCTGGATTTAATATAACAATTTTTATTTCTTTTTCTTTTTTCATAGCCATTATTAGTCCTCCTATTGTTCTTTTAGTAAATATCAACTATGAGTAAAGTTTCTTATATTATCTTTTCTCAATTTTTATTTATTATGAATTTATAATATCTCTTTAAAATATTCTTTTTATTTCATACTCTGATTCTTCATGTTCAATAGATTCTTGTTCTTTTTTATTCATCCATGCATCGAGAGAATGTTTTCTAAAAAGTTTTCTATTCCCTAAGTCTATGCAAGGTATTTCCTTTCTTTTAACTAGCTCTAATATTAACCAATAACTTATATCTAAATACTTAGCTGCTTCCTTAGCTGTCATCGTCATTCTTACAATTTCTTTATTTGAGTTTTTTATAATATCATTTACTTTACTGTTCATAATTAACTCCCTCCTTAATTAAATTAAGTTTCTAATGATCGGTAGCACATTATCGTAGTATCTAAATGATGCCACTTGTTTATTTGAGCACCTTGACTTATCCCAAACTTCAATACCATACTCGTCTGTTTTAAGATTGTATTTATTTGCTAACCTACCAACCATGTTTGCAGAAATGCCTAATCGTTTCCCTATGTCCTCTGCGGTAAGTGTCTCTCTTTCTACCTTGGGTAAAGGTAATAGTTGCTCTCCTGTCATTATTTCCGTTGCTTTTGAATGAAGTATCTGTTTATATTCAGGAATTTGTACTTTTTCTGCTATCTGTAGTAATATCTTAGCTTGTCTTACTTTAGAGTTATTTAGCCTTGCTTCTACTTCTTGTTGCTTAGTTAAATCTATTATTTTCTTTTGTTGATCTATTACTGCATCTTCCATTTCGTGAAATCTATTTATATACGTTGCTGTAAATACTGATCCTTTCTGTCCTGTAAGCTTATGTGCTATAAATTCACAACCTTTTCTTGTGACTTCGTAGCAAGGTCTTTTTTCTCCCTTACTATCTACGTAGGTACTTTCCACGAAGAAATCTGACGCCCTCAATTTTGAGTTGGTTAAATACTTTACATAATTTTCAATATCTCTTATTAGATTGTCATGTCTTTTCCCCACCATCTCAGCCACTTCTCTACTGCTTAGAGTTAACTCTTCTTGTTGATTTTGAATGTTAATTAAGTTGTTCATATGTATTCCTCCCTTTAACTTGTTATCACTTTAGATGTTTCAACCATAACGTTTGTTAAAATGCCCTTTAATTTTTCATTTTCTTCCTTAAGTTTTTCAATTTCATTTTCTAGCCTTCTAACTCGAAGAGGAGATGCTTTTTCTAATTTAACCCCTTCTAGTTCTGCTATGTGTTGTTGAGTAAATCTTATAGCTGGAATTCCTTTACATGGAGTCAAAACTCCTTCTTTTCTCCAATTTTCTATAGCTCTTACTGTAACTTGCCATCTTTCCGCTAAATCTTTTTGAGTTAATAACTTGTCCATATTTACAGCCTCCTTAAATTTATGGAATTAGTTTTTCTAAAGGTACCTTTAATGCTTCTGAAATCTTTTTTACAATTTTCATAGAAGGGTTTTGTCTCTTATTATTGATCAACTCACTTAGATATGAGTTAGAGACACCACTATCTTTTGAAATTTTATACATACTAACTTTTTGTTTATCTGCTATATTTTTAATCCTTTCGCCTATCGTCAAGTCTTCACTTCCTTTCTTTATCTATGTCGTAATTACATAATATATCGTTCACGAAATATTTACAATCATTATATTCCGTAGCTACGTTAGTTTGTATTCATATCTCTTCTAATTTTTAAAAATATCTTGACATTACGAAATATTTCGTTTAATATATTTATATATAACGAAATATAATAACAAAGGAGTTTATGTATATGTTTAAAAAGGAGTTAGTGTTAAGTATTATGGAATCTAAAGGTTGGACTAAATACAGATTAGCTAAAGAGGCTGGCTTAGCACATTCAACTTTACATGACATTATTAGTGGAAAAAATGTAAGTCCGACAGCTAGAACGCTTCAAAAATTGGCAGATGCTTTAAATGTTTCGATAGATGAATTGATGGAGGATGAATCAGGAGTAAGGAGTTATGATGAGATAGAAGTATCGGGAGATAAAAAAGAAAACAAATCTTCTACAGTTGAAGAAGATTTGTTTAATGAATATATGAATTACAGTGTCGATGAATTGGAACAGAAGTTCGAAGAATTATATCCTAAGATAAGAAAACTATCTAAACAAGATGCAGAAAAGCTTTTGAAGATAATAAAAACCTATTTAGATGAGTAACGAATTACGAGATATTCTCTAGGTAGATAAGTACATTGGAGAGTATTTTTAACACCCTTTTATTTTCTTCTTTAATTTTTTCTAATTCCTTTTTTATTTCTAATAGTTCCATATAACCCCTCCTTAGTTAAATTATAGCATGTTAAATATAACTAGCAGTTATATTTTCGACATTGTTATATTTTTCTTGTGGCATAATACGTGGGTTTTCGACATAATAATGTTATTATGAAAAAACTAAGAAGAAAAAGAAACATGACACAAAAACAGTTAGCTAGACTATTGGGAGTTAGCCAGGTGTATATAAGCAGAATTGAAAATGGACATATAGAAGGACTTACTATTGGAAAATTAATAAGATTAGCTAAGATTCTAAGAGTTACACCTAGTAATTTATTAGAGGTGCTCTTAAAAATAAGAAAAAGGAGGTAGTCTAATGCAATACAATATTACCTATAGGGAGAAAGATAAAGGCATACAATTTATAATCTCTTATAAAGACCATGCCGGCAAATGGCGTCAAAAAAGTAAACAAGGATTTACAAAAAAGAAAGATGCCAAAAAGGCAGCTGACGAAATGCTCGATGAGTTGAAAAAAAACTTTGAGCTCCAGATGACTTCAAACGCCGAATATCAAGGAATTACATTCGGCGACTTTGTAAGCATGAATATAGAGCATGAAAAATTATACAAAGAGAGAAATACTATAATCGGATACAAAACTGTATTTAAAAAATTCTCTAGGCTCCATGATATACCTTTGAAAAAAATTAATTTTTCACATATACAATCTTGCATAGATGAAATGGTTCAAGCTGATTATAAAATAAGTACTATAAAAACTTATATACAAAAATTAAAAACATTTCTAAATTGGGCTGTAGACCCCTATAAAATTATAAAAGAAAATCCAGTAACTAATATAAAAATTCCTGAGTACAAAAAAGAAGATCAAATCAAAGCATTGAATAGACAAGACCTTGAAAAACTTCTAAGTAAGGTTAAACCAAATAATGATTATATGATTACATTAATTGCTGCAACATGTGGACTTAGACTAGGTGAAATATTAGGGTTGACTTGGAATGATATTGATTTTAAAAACTCGACCTTAAGCGTAAATAAACAATGGAAAATATTAAAAGACAATACTTATGGCTTTGGTGACTTAAAAACTAAAAATTCAAATAGAGTAGTTCCAATTCCACCGAAAACTCTTAAAGAATTAAAAAAATATCAAAATGAAAGTGTTACCGATATTAATAACAGACTATTTTTGAATAAACAAACAAGTTCTACTTCCGTAAAACTTAACTACAAATATAGTCGTAACGGATACAATATTTCAGTTCACGACTTAAGACATACTTATGCTACTTTACTAGTTGCGAATGGAGTTGATTTTAAAACAGCTGCTCAGTTGCTTGGACACTCTGTAGAAATGACAATGAAAATATACTCTCACGTAACCGATGATATGTTAAAAAGAACCACTCAAATAGTAAATAATGTTTTTTAAATTGTTTTTGACGTTTTTTTGACGAAACAAAAACAAGTGCTGTAAATTCAATGCTTACTTGATTTTTTATTATTTGTCTATAAAATAATAAATTAATAAAAAAACAAAATACAGCTCCAACTATTAGTAAATTATCTGGAATAATCATATATTTGTAGTCTATAGTAGTAATTATTATTAAAATTATAAAAAGAAGTGAATATTTCAATGTATAAATGCTTGTCCCAAATTTAACATAAGTTAATATACATACTAATAACATAGCAATTATTATAAATTTAATCTGCATTGAACTATAAAGATTACAATTTTTACATAGGCAGAGTGTTAGAATTTTTTTTGATTTTTTTAGTTCTTCGTTACAATTAGGACATACCTTATGGAACTTTCTTTTTAGTGTATCTATTGATACAAAACTGATATACATGCATAAATAAGTTATAATCAATAATAAAAGTAAAAAAGCAAACTTCATAGAATCATCTCACTATAAATTTATTCTAAATATTATTATCTTTCTTTAAAGTTACCTTTGGATATAATTCTTCTCCTGTATGAACATACCTTACTTTAACTTTTCCACTCTTTTCTAGTATAACTTCAAATGCATTCTCTCTATTATAGTATTGGGATTTTAAGTCTTCCTCTTTTACATAGTTATTCTTTTTAAGCTTTTCAATTAAATTATTTTCATCTTTTGCATCTTCATTTATTGTTGAGTATATTTCAGTAATTTTAGCTATATTAGCAGCAGTTATTAAGTCAGCCTTAAGTTTAGAATCTTTCATTATATTCATAAAGTTAGGAATCATAATAGCAAATAATATTCCTAATATAGCTACAACTACTATTACCTCTATTAGAGTAAATCCTCTTTTGTTTTTTAAAACTTTTTTATAGTTATTATCATAGTTTATCACCCCTATAAATATTTTTTGAAATCATATACTATTTATTAAATTAAATATAGGAAATATGACTACTATTACTATAATTCCAACTATTATTGATACTAGAAATATCATTATAGGTTCTATTAATTTTATATATTTGTCAGATAAAATTTCTAAATCTTTTTCGTAATATTCCCCTACTTTACATAATACTTCTTCTAGTCTTCCTGATTCTTCTCCAATGTTAATCATTGAAGTCATTCCCTGATAAAAAATAGTTCTACTTTTCATACAGTAAGATAAACTGTCTCCATTCTCTACTTCGTTTTTTATTTCCAGTATATTTTTATTACAATAAATATTTTCTACTATACTTGAAGCTATATCTAAGGATTCTATCAATGATACTCCAGATGATATAAGCATGTATAAAGTCTTAGAAAATTTGATAGCTGTACTTGTCTTAAGTATTTCTTTTAATATTGGTATTTTAAATTTAAATTTATCATATTTGGTCTTAACACTATTTAATGTCAAAATTTTTTTTAGTATCAAAATAAAACTAATTAAAAATAAAATAAAAATATAATTATATTTCTTTAGAAAATTACTTACACTCATCAAGACTTTTAAAGTAAGCGGAATCTCTATATTGTTCATTTCAAATATTATAATAAAGTTTGGTACTATAAATAATAGTATAAATGTTATAGCTAAAAAACATGTTATACTAAGTAATATAGGGTATATAGTAGCACTTTTTATTTTATTATTTATTAAATCTTGCTTTTCATAGTAATCAGATGCTTTATAGAGTGCTTCATCTATATTTCCACTTATTTCTCCTGCTCGTATCATATTGATTAAAAGATTAGGAAATATATCTTTACGTTTACTAATACTTTTATAAAACGTAGAACCATTTAACAGGTCATATGTTATTTTACTTATAGCTATTTTCATTTCTTTATTGTTAGTTTCTAGAAGTATAGCATCTAATGAATTGATAATAGGTACTCCTACATTAAGCATTATAGATAACTGTCTACAAAAATCTGAGATTTCTTTTAAGTTTGGTTTATCAAAATTTATAAACCCTCTAGATTTGAGTAGCATAATGATATTTTTTTTAGTTTGTATTTTCTTTATTTTAACAGGAAAATATTTGTTATCTCTAAGCATTAATAAAACATCTTCCTTATTTTGTCCTTCATGTATCCCTGATACTTTTTTACCTAGTTCGTTAAATGCTATATACCTATATTTAGGCATAAATTCACATCCCTTTTTTATCATTTAACGTTATAAAAATTTCAGTTTTCTTTTCATATATTTTTCATCTATACAATAATCAATAGTATCTTGCAAAGATATAATACCCTTTATATATAGTTCATATAAAGAATCATCCATGGAGCTCATTCCATATTTATTTGAAGTTTGAATTATAGAGTTAATTTGGTAAGTCTTTTTTTCTCTGATTAAATTTTTAATGGCAGGGTTGGTTGTCATTACTTCTAAAGCTAATGCCCTTTTACCCTTACTAAAACTGGGTATTAATTGCTGAGATATAATAGCTTCTAAAGTATTTGATATTTGTAATGAAATGTAATCTCTTTGATATATTGGAAACATATTTATTAATCTATCTATACTCTTAGGTGCTCCTATAGTATGTAGTGTGGAAAGTACTAAGTGACCTGTCTCTCCAGCATTTAAACATATTTCAACTGTTTCAACGTCTCTTATTTCTCCTACAAGTATTATGTTGGGATCTTGTCTAAGAGCTGACCTAATCCCAGTTTTGAAACTTTTTGTATCCTTTCCTATTTCTCTTTGGCTTATTATACTTTTAATATTATTATGAGTATATTCAATAGGATCTTCTAAAGTTATTATATTGCAGCACTTTTTATTATTTATCTCATTAATCATAGCAGATAGAGTAGTTGTCTTTCCGCTTCCAGCCGGTCCAGTTACCAATATTAAACCTCTTTTTTTACTACATAATTTTTTTACTACTTCAGGTAACTTTAACTCTTCTATTGATGGTATTTTAATTGGAATTATACGAATTGCTATACTATATTTTCCTCTTTGTCTAAATACATTTAATCTTAATCTTATAGATTTATCAATGTTCATTGATAAATCTATCTCTCCATACTTCTTTAATTTTAAATATTCTTCATTATTAAGTATACTTTCTAAAAACTTCAAAATATCTTTTAACTCTAAAATATTATCTTTTAACTTTTTTATACATCCATTTATTCTTATCATTGGATAATGATCAGATATAAGATGTATGTCAGATGCATTTAAGTCTAAAGACTTCTTAATTAAGTTAATAATATTCATCTTTTTCACCTATAAAGTTTTTCTAAAATGTATGCAACAGATTTAAATATTCCTCTAAACTCGTAACTCCTTTAAACAATAATCTTTTGCAATTTTGAATCATCGTTGTCATTCCTTTTTCACACAATTTATCTCTAATTTTCTCAATGCTTTTATTACCATCTATTAACTTTCTTATCTCATCGTTAATAAGCATTATTTCATGAATAGCTGTTCTGCCTAAGTAACCAGTATTCTTGCATTTATCACATCCATTTCCTCTATATAATAAATTACTTGCATCTACATTTAGAATTTCTTGCTCATATTCATTAGGTATATAACTTTTTTTACAGTGATTACATATTTTTCTAACTAACCTTTGAGATATTACTCCAATCAAAGAAGATGATATTAAATAAGGTTCTATTCCCATGTCAATTAATCTAGCTATAGTTAACGGGGCATCATTTGTATGTAATGTACTTAATACAAGATGTCCCGTCATAGATGCCCTTATTGCTAATTGAGCTGTTTCAGTATCTCTTATTTCTCCCACCATGATTATATCAGGATCTTGTCTTAGTATAGATTTAAGTCCTGTTGAAAATGTCACTCCTGCCTTGTTATTGACTTGAACCTGATTTATATCATCTAATTTATATTCTACTGGATCCTCTATAGTTATAATATTCTTATATTCTTTATTAATTTCATTGAGTATAGTGTACATTGTAGTTGATTTGCCAACTCCAGTTGGTCCAACTGTTAGCAATAATCCCTTTGTATGTTCTATGAGATCATTAAATCTTTCTAAATTTTCATCTAAAAAACCTAAATTATGTTTAGAAGAAAATAAATATTTTCTATCTAGTATTCTTATACAAATTTTTTCTCCATGTATGGTAGGTAAAGTGGATATTCTTAAATCAAATATACAATTTTCAGTTTTTATTTCCATCCTACCATCTTGTGGGATTCTTTTTTCTGCAATATTAAGTTTTGACATTATCTTTATTCTTGTTATTATACCAGAATAAGTAGTAGGTGGTAAATCTATAGCCCTTCTTAATAATCCATCTACCCTAAAACGTACTTTTATAAATTTATCAAAAGGTTCTATATGTATATCAGTTGCTCTAGATTCAATGGCTTGTTTTACTATAGAATCTATCATCTTAGCTATAGGCCCACTACCAAGAGTATCATCTTTTTCATATTCTAAATAACTATTATTTTCCGTAATGTATTCATCTGTATATCCTTTGATTTCCTTTTCGAAGATACTTTTTTCATAATATTCTTCTATGATACTTAATAGCTCTCCTTTAGGAAGTCTAATCGATTCTACATCCATATTAACCAATTTACTTATTTTGTCTATTATAAATAAATCTGTAGGATCTTCTAGTCCTATTAATAATTTGTCTTTTTCCTTTTTTAGAGGTATAACTAAATTTTTTTTTATTAGTTCTTCTGGTATTAATCTCATCAAAGAATTATCTATCCTATTGTTTTTTAATTTAAATTCTGTACATTTAGGATCAGATATATTTTTCATAAGCTTACTCCTAAAAATTACTTTTGTTAATATCTGTAATTCTCCAGTTATTTACAATTTCCTTTTTTTAAACCAATTTATTACCATATTTTTATCGACATTTTTTTCTAGCCATATTTCTTCACTTAAAATACCTTGATATATTAACATATCAAGACCACCTATTGTGTCTAATCCTATTTCTTGAGAAACTTTCAGAAACTTTGTTAATAATGGCTTGTATACAATATCACAAACTATTGTATCATTAGGAAATATATTTGGATCTATAGGTAAACAATTTACATCAGGATACATACCGATTGACGTACAATTTATAGCTATATCTGTATCACTAATTTCTTCTCTATTTTCACTTAATGTACCATATGTACCTATCACATTAGGAAACTTTTCTTTTATTTCATTTATAATTTCTATAGATTTTTCCTTAGTTCTATTTAGTATCTTTATCTTATTTATTCCTTCTTTAGCGAGTATTATAGATATTGCTCTAGCAGCTCCTCCAGCTCCAATCATTAGTATGTTTTTATCTTTTATCTTTATATTTTTATCTTTTAATACTTGTATAAATCCTCTTCCATCTGTATTGAATCCTATTAATTTGCCATTCACATTTTTTACAGTATTCACTGCACCTAATAGTTTTGCTTCCTCGTCAATATCATCTAGATATTTTATAATATTAACTTTATGTGGAATTGTCACATTAAACCCATTTATCCCCAAAGCTTTTATTCCTTTTATAGAACTTTCTAAGTTTTCTTCTAGTACATCAAAAGCCATATACTTAGCGTTTATGTTATTTTGTTCAAAACTATAATTATGTATATCAGGAGATAAACTTTTAGATATAGGATGTCCTATTAGACAATATAATTTTGTATTTGAATCTATTTGCATGATTATACCTTCCTTTAAAAGATTTTCTACTTTTACTTATAATAACATACTGCATATATATTTAAAAGATCGTATATTTGTAAATTACTGAGTCACTTTTTATATATTATTCCATAGTATATTATAAAAAGTATTTAGGAGTGATTATATGCAACCTGTTTATAGAAAGAAACTTCCCCTTAAAAAATATAATTTTGATAATGTTATTGGAATAAGTAAAAAACAACTAGATGAACACTATGAGCTCTATAAAGGCTATGTTAAAAATACAAATAAAATATGGAAAATATTAGATGAAACACCTGAATTTAAAAATTCAAATCCTACTTATAGTCCTCTTAGATCTCTAAAATTAGGAGAATCTTATGCTCTAAATGGTGTTAAACTTCATGAGCTTTATTTTGAAAACTTAAACAGTAGATATAATAGACCTTATGGTGAAATTATAAACTTAATTGAAAGAGATTTTTATTCTTTTGAAAGATGGGTAAATATCTTTAAGCAAACTGGTCTAGCAATGAGAGGATGGGCTGTTCTTTCTATAGATCCTATAGATAATAGACTTCATGTATATGGACTAGATGCTCATGACGTAGGTCCTATATGGAAAGCATATCCATTATTAGTTCTAGATGTCTACGAACATGCCTATATGATTGACTTTGGTGTAAACAGACAGAGATACATCGATGTGTTTTTTGAAAATATTAATTGGAAAGTTGTTAATAAGAGACTAAGTGATTACTATTCTAAAATGAATTGTTAAGATATTTTTTACGTTTAAATTCTAAGTAACCCTATAATTAAATAAATATATATGAACATTCATTAAAATTTAAAATAGTTCAATATAAGCTATATCCACTTATATTGAACTATTTATTATATTATTTAATAGAATCTTTATATTTCTTTATACCTTCTGTTATTGCCTCCACCATTTTTTGTTTGTATGCTTCATCCTGAATCAAAGCTCTATCATTAGAGTTTGTAATGTATCCTATCTCTACCAAAACTCCCGTAACGTCCGTTTCTCTTAATATATAAAAATCTTGAGATAATACTTTTGTCTTCAACCAATCTATCTTTAAAAAATCCTTATATACTTTTTCATCTATAGACTCTTTTATGCTTTCGGCTAGTTTTTTACTCTCTAATGAAGTTGGATAGTAAAAAATCTCAACTCCTCTGACTTTTTCTCCAGCAGGACTATAGTTAACATGCAAACTAACAAACATATTTCCATTATTATTTATTATATTTGTTCTTGCATTTAAATCCTTTCTTTGTCTAGATTCATTCACTTTACTTAAATGATCCATTGCAATATCTTTATCTCTAGTTATAATAGATTTAAATCCCTTTTTCTTTAAATATTTTTGTAGCTTTAATCCTACATCTAAGTTAATATCTTTTTCCAGTATTCCATTTTTACTAGTACCTACATCTATACCTCCATGTCCAGGATCTATAACAATATATTCATTACTTGTATTGTTAAAAACATTTAAAGAATTATCTTTGAATACAAATAGATACCCTATAAATATTATTGCTAATATTATTAACATTGTTTTAATTCTACTCACTTTTATATTTATAATCCATATTTTTTTGTGCATAATCTCACCTTTTATTTATTATATTGATAATATTAAAATTCCATGTATTCATTGTTTTTCATATTTTTTATAAATTTATTTAATAATATCTAAACTTTTTTATTAAAAATAATAATTTTCTAGACTTTTTTTAAGCTATTAAATTTCTAAATAAGTATTAGTATAATATTGTTAATATTATTAATACTTAAATATCAAAACATATTGGTTTATTAATTATATATGTTTATTAATTCTAATATATACTGTACAAAGTAATTATATGTTATAAAATATACTTTATTAATTTAATGTTTGTTATTTTTTGGATATTACAAATATTAATAATAAGTTATAAAAATGACATAATAATTATAGGAGGTGATAGTTTTGAAAACAAAATTTAAATTTTTATCTTTATCTCTAGTTGTAGTATTAGTTTTAAGTATAGGAGCAATAGGATGTAGAAGAGCACCTAAAAAAGTGACTCCTCCTAGAAATAATACTAATAACTATGCTCCTAATACAGATATGAATGGTGATGACAGAAATAGGAACGATAATACAAACATAGGTACAAATAGAGATAGAATAAACGACAATACAAATTTAGGTACAGATAGAAATGGAATAAACGACAATACAAATTTAGGTACAGATAGAGATAGAGTAAATAATAATTCTATGCTAGAAAGATCTGATCGTATCGCAAAAAAAGTAGCTGAACTTAATGAAGTAAATAGTGCTACTACTGCAATAACTGGAAACACTGCTCTTGTTGGTGTTAATTTAAAAAATAACACTGAAGGTACTATTACAAGTGATATAAAAAATAAAGTACAGGCAACAGTAAAAGAAGCTGACCCAGCTATAACAAATGTTGTAGTAACTGCAGATGCTGATTTAATAGAAAGAATTGAAAATGTAGGAAGAGACGTTAGAAATGGAAAGCCTATATCTGGTTTAACTCAAGAAATAGAAGAAATAATAAGGAGAGTAACTCCTAACATGTAAATATCCGGATTTCTCCGGATATTTTTCTATTAAGATTAGCTTTCTTCTTTTTCATCTACATTTAAAGGAAAGAAGTATTTATTTATAATTAAACTTAAAATTATTCCTATAGCGGTGTCTAAAGTTCTACTTAATGCATACGTAAAAGGACTATGAGAAGGTGAATCTATAAAGTTTGTTAGTACAAATAAAAATACGACACAAGATATTGAAGTAGCACCTTTTTTATTTATAAGATTGCAACAATATATTACTATCACAATTCCTAATCCTATAACAATTTCATATGATCCCCAAAAGTCTACTTTATCATTTACTTGCAAAAATAATCCCCCAATGACTCCTCCTATCATCGTACCTATTAATCTTTCTTTAGCTATTTCAAAGGAATTGTGAACTGTATCCTTTGTACATATAATTGCTGCTATACAGGCATACAGAGGATGTGGACGATTTATAATTCGAAATAAAAAAAGACATGCAACAACAGATATAGATGTTTTGATATTTCTTAATCCTATTTTAGGTATATTCAGTTTTTTTAACGTTTTGAAACTATTATTTATCATAATTATAAAATACTCGTACTCCTAACTAACTTATATTTTATTCTTTTATTATATCATTTTATAATATAATATGTTAACATTAACTTTTATTAATATAACTATAGTTACGCTAATAAATCTTTATTTATCTCTCATTAGCTTGTCATTGCCTTATAACTTTATATCCTCCAATGTGCATTTTTAACAATTAAAAGCTACTGATTATATAATCAGTAGCTTTTAATAATATCATTTATTTACACTTAATGCCTTATTTAACTTTTTTATAGCTCTCTTTTCAATTCTCGAAACATATGATCTGGAAATACCTAACATTTTTGCTATTTCTCTTTGAGTTTTACATCCTCCGTTTAATAGTCCATATCTAAGTTGAATTATAGTTTTTTCTCTATCTTTTAAGACTTTATTCATTTTTTCATACAATTTTTTTACTTGAATTTTAAGGTCTACTTCATCTAAGACCTCATCTGGTTCAGTTCCCAAGACATCTAATAAGTAAAGTTCATTTCCTTCTTTATCAACCCCTATTGGATCTTGAAGAGATACTTCTCCCTTAATCTTTTTACAAGAACGTATAGTCATAAGTATTTCATTACCTATTTTTGCTAAAAGACTATATATTATATCAGTCTAATATGATTGTTTTCCAAAAACTTCTTCTTTATTTAACGTACATAATTTAGTCATGCTTTCTTCATCATAATTATTTAATTGATCATTTGTAGGTCTATACAATTTTCTATTTTCTAAAGACCAAACTCTATTCGTAAACTCCCCATTATTAACTTCTTTAAGATGTTTCTCCATATCATACATTCTTGCATCTATCATATCTATGTAGTGTAAAAGCTCTGCCTCTGGTATCATTGGTTTCTTAGGGCTTCCAAATTCAGGATGGTAATGATGCGAAAGAATCATATGTTGTAATAAAATAGATATTTCTCTATCTATTTTTAACTCCATAGCTACTTTATCTATATTTTTTATACCTTGTATTATATGTCCGAGTAGCTGTCCTTCAACTGTATAGTCACTTACTACTCCTAACTCATTAGCATCCATTTCTTCAACTTTAGCGATGTCATGTAATATAATTCCTGCATAAAGTAAATCTCTATTTATGTAATCATATATCTGTGTAAGCTTCTCAGCAGTCATCAACATTCTTAATATATGGTAAAGTAATCCAGAGCGTATAGCATGATGATTTTGTTTTGCTGCAGGATAGTATAACAGTTTATTATAATTTTCTTTAATAATATAATCTACTAATTTTTTTATGTCATCATTTTTTATTTTAGTTATGTAGTCATATATTGAATTATACATATCATCTGAATCATATGGAGCTGATTGAATATAGTCTTCTATTTTTACACCATCACTTTCATTAGTGCTTCTCATCCTAATAATTTTTAATTGTTTTTTTCCCTGCCATTCTACTATATCTCCTCTTACTTTTATAAGCATATTTTGTTCATAATCTATACTATCTTTTAAATCCCACAACTTTGCATTTATTTCACCAGTATTATCTGATAGAGTTATATCTAAAAAATTGTTACCATTTGATGCTGTTTTCTTTTCTATAGATCTTATTATGTAAAATCCATCTATACGATCATCTACTTCAAACTCTTGTATTTTCTTATATTGCATATTTCTCTCTCCTTATTTTTATCTAAAATTTACAGTCAATATTTCTATTTGATTTTGTTCCCGCAATATGGACAATAGATATAACTATCATTTAAATTGCTAGAACAACTTGGACATTTCATCTGAATATCTTCTCTATTTGTTTCAACTTCTTGTAAATCCCAGTATGTTATGTCTATTTCTCCTTTTTCAGCTTTTCTCCCTTTTTCCTCATCAATCATATATAGTGAGTTGCAATTGTTACAAGTTACATAATATTTAATATTCCACTTAAATATTGGAATAAAAAAGAAATGAAAATATCTATAACTTTTTATTAAATAAGCACTTTTATGATCATTACAATTTTTACATTCTAATTTATCTAGCTCTTTTACTATTTTTTCTTTTTCTTCTATACCAAATATACCTATAAAAAACATGATCCACCTCTTACTTTTCTTTTTATCTAAATTATTAATTTATATTAAAGTAATTTTTCCTCTTGATTATCTTTTGCTATAATACTTTGAGAGTTTTTTACTATAAAATTAAAGATCTCTTTATTCCATATATCTTTTAATATTTCTTCATTTCTTTTATTATTTATATCCTTGATAATAATTTTTATATTTGAGCTTTTACAATTATATCTTACCATAACTCTCCTCCTTATTCTTTATATATTGTTAAAATAAAATACTAAAATTTATCTGTTAAATAACTTTAATATCAATCTTTTTAAATTAATTCTATGTTTCCGTAAAAGATCATATGTTTTATTAAGATGATATTATTAAGGGTGATTTAATGAAAAAAGGAGCTATATATGTAAGAAAATCTAGACTTACTGACAAAGGAGAATCTATTAAAAATCAAATAGAAATATGCACTCAATATGCTCAAGAAAACAATATTCATGTAGATAAATTAAATATCTACTATGATGAAGGATTTTCAGGTAAAAACACAAAAAGACCTGAATTTAAAAGAATGATAAATGATTTAAAGTCTAAAAAATTTAATGTGTTAATATGTTATAGATTAGATAGGATTAGTAGATCATTAAGAGATTTTTCCAATGTGATAGATTTACTAGAAAAATATAATGTTTCTTTTGTTTCTATTTGTGAACAATTTGATACTAATACACCTATGGGAAAAGCAATGATGTATATATCTGGGGTATTCGCACAATTAGAAAGAGAAACTATTTCACAAAGAATAAAAGATAATATGATACAGCTTTCTAAAACAGGTAGATGGCTTGGAGGTACCCCTCCTACTGGTTTTTCAAGTAAGCCTATAACTTATATAGATTCTAATATGAATGAGAAAAAGATGTATATACTCTCACCACTAAAAGATGAATTAAATATTGTGAAATTAATATTCAAAATATATATTGAATTCAATAGTTTATCTAAAGTTGAAAGTTATTGTTTAGATCATAATATAAAGAGTAAAAATAATCTAACTTTTTCCTCATCTTCCATAAGGGAGATTCTTTCAAACCCAGTATATTGTATTGCTGATCAAGATTTATATAGATATATTACTAAGTTAGGTTCTAAAGTTATTAATGAAAAAAAAGACTTTAATGGCAAATATGGTGTATTAGTATATAATAGACATAGCAACAAATTAGATGGAAATGATAAAAAAAACTGGATTGTTAGTTTATCGAAGCACAAGGGAATTATTTCAAGTAAAGATTGGATAAATGTTCAATCTATTCTTAATAATAATAAAGAAAAACCATCTAGGTTAGGTACTTCTAACGTAGCATTATTATCTGGTCTAATTATATGTAATAAATGTAAAAGTGTCATGAGAGTAAAATATGGAAAATCTTCTAACAAAGGAAAAAAGAATTATTACTATGTATGTACTTTAAAAGAAAGATCAAGAGGTGTAAAATGTTCTAATTCTTCTATAAACGGAAGCTTTATTGATAAGTTGATTTTCGATACCTTACATAATCATTTTAAAGATGCAAACTATATACAAAATAATATAGACACTACTTTAAAACTAGAAAATAATTTATTTCCAGAAATGGAATCAAGAAAAATTACACAAAAAAAGATATATAACTATAAACGTAAAATTAATATACTTAAATCACAGTTAGAAAACAATATAAATAGTAGTGCATCAAAGTATATGAAAATTAAAGTAATGCAAATGGAAAATACTATATCTAAGCTAAATAATAAACTTAATAACATAGATACAAATTATATTATAGATATACAAAATTCAAATTCTAATATTAACTATAACCTCAAAATATATAATGATATAAACTATTCAGACCTGCCCTTTAATATAAAAAAACATTTACTCTTTAAAGTAGTAGATAATGTTCTTTGGGAAAATGATAATGTAGAGATAGTACTAAAAGAATATCAATAATTTTTTATTTATTATAGTCTTTAAACCAAATCTGCATTATCTATACATCTAGCAGCATAAGTAGCAAGTCTCGTTCCCTTTTTTCTATCAAATGTAGTTATAGCTTTTATAAGTCCTATAGTTCCTATTGAGATTAGGTCGTCAATTTCTCTACCAGTATTATTATACTTTTTTACTATGTGCGCAACTAACCTTAAATTTCTTTCTATTAGAACATTCTTTGCCTCTTCATCTCCTTTTTCATACAACATCAAATAGTAGTCCTCTTCTTCTTGTGATAATGGCTTTGGAAAAGAACTACTATTTGAAACATACCCTACTAATAATAAAAAAGGCTCTACAAAAAGTCCTAACCCTGCTAATAGTGTAGTTATCATTGAAACATACACCTCCAAGACATGAGCAATTATATTAAATTATATGAACATATTAACTAATTTGTGCAAGTACCACTTTAATTTTTGTTTTCTTTAATTGTTTTAATATTTATTTTTTTAATTTCTTTAGCTATTTTATTGAATATTGGAACTGCATTTGAACTTCCTGAATCTCCTTTTTCTATAAAAACAGTAATGACATATTTAGGGTTATTTTCCGGAAAATATCCAGCGAACCATGCATGAACTACTTTTTCTCCGTCAAGAGTAGCTTGTGCTGATCCCGTTTTTCCTCCTGCTCCATCTAAATATCTTTGATCTATCCCTTGAGCTGTTCCATTTTTAACTACTCCTTCTAAAGCCTTTCTTATTTGTAATGCAACCTTCTCAGAGATAATTCTTTCATCAGGATCTCTTTTTATTTTTTTTACATTATATCCTTCTTGTGTTACATAACTATCTACTATTGATAGATCTTTTTTTATCCCATTGTTAGCCAAAGTCACCATCATATTCGTTACTTGTAATGGAGTAGCCTCTATTTTACCTTGACCTAATGATATATTTCCTATGGAAGGTCCTAAAAGATCTTTTCCTTTAGGTAATGCGCCTTTATTTTCATCATCTAACCCTATCTCAACTTTACTTCCAAATCCTATGCGCTTTGCTGTATCTATTATTTTTTTAGCGCCTATCTTTTTACCTATCTGTATAAAAGTAGAATTACATGACTTATAAAAACCCTGTAAAACACTTATCTTACCATGGCCATCAGGTTTATTACACTTTATAACCACATTATCTATTTTTTCATACCCTTTACATATAATTTCATCATCTAATGAAATTATTCCTTCTTCTAAGCCTGCTATTAGAACTACTATCTTAAATATAGATCCTGGTGGATATGATAACTCTAAAGCTTTATTATAAAATCTTTGATCTTTTGTACTTAATTCCTTTTCAATATTATTTAAGTTTATATTCGGTCTACTTGCCATTGCAACTATATCACCTGTCTCTACTTCTGAAACGACAACTGCACCATTTTTTTTCTGATCATCCAATATATCTTCTACCTTCTTTTGTATATAGTAATCGATTGTTAATTTTAGACTATTAGGTAGTCCTTGCATACTAGTTCTAACTTGTTCAGCATCAACTCCAGGTATAATCTTTTGTCTAGCATCTACAAATACAGACCTCTTTCCAAAACCAGGATCTACTTTTAATGGTTCATCATCAAAAGATTTCTCTATACCACTTATTCCCTTATTATCCTTCTTATTTACATATCCAACAACATGAGTAAGTAAATTTTCATTATTATTTCGTGATACTTTTTCCTCTACTCTAACTTCTTTTATTGAACTTATCTCTTTCAAATCAATCTTCTTATTTTTTAACGATAATTCTATTACAGAATTATTACTATCAAGTAATTTCTTTAATTCCCTATCTGAGTATCCTAGAGCCTTTTTTAATTTCTCTAGACTTTCTTTATTATCTAATATATCTCTTTTAAAAATAAATAAAGTTTTTTCTTTTTCTGTATTTGTAAGCTTTATGCCATTTTTATCATATATTATCCCTCTAGGTAAAGATACTTTTAAATCTTTTGTTTGTTGTTTAATTGCAAGATTTTTGTAATCCTCTCCATTTATTATCTGTATCCAAAATAGTCTGATTATAAGTAGTCCGAAAAAAACTATAATTACTTTTTTAAATAGAATACTTCTTCTAATCACATCGTTCATTCCATGTTTTTCCATAAATTAATACCTCCACCCTAAGATTATAATAAAATTATTCCCAACTTAGAGTGAAGGTATTATAAATATTATTATTTTTTAATTATTTTCAATAGCCATTCTTAACATATCCCATTTTTCTACTGGATTATCCATTTTCATCTTTATTATTTGTTTAGGATGAGGCGCTACTTCTATTTCTTCACCTTTTTCATTCCACATTTTTTCTACTTTCTGAACAAAGTGTTCCTTATTAGGCCCAAATACCTCTATTTCATTACCTACAAATATTCTATTTCTCTGCTCTATAGTAGCTATGCCTGTACTTTCATCATAGTCTAATACAAGTCCTGCAAAATCATAAGTTCTTATATATGAACTTGTAGTATAGAGTTGTTCCTTATCATCTGGTTTTCCAAAATAAAATCCAGTTGTAAAGTCTCTATAACTAGCCTTTTTAATTTCTTCTAGCCATTTTTCACTTGGTTTATAATTTTCTGGATCTTTTAAATATTCATCTATTAACATACGATATGCTCTCACAACTGTTGCTACATAATAAGGAGTCTTCATTCTTCCTTCTATCTTAAAGCTATGAATACCCGACTCTATAAGTTCTGGTATATGTTTAAGCATGCATAAATCTTTTGAATTATATATATAAGTTCCTTTTTCATCTTCAACTATCGGATAATACTCTCCTGGTCTTTTTTCTTCAACAAGATAATATTTCCATCTACATGATTGAGCACACTCTCCTCTATTAGCATCTCTATGAGTCATGTAATTACTAAGTAAACATCTTCCTGAATAAGATATACACATAGCTCCATGAACGAATGCTTCTATCTCCAATTCTTCTGGTGTCTTATCTATTATATCTTTTATTTCTTCAAGAGATAATTCTCTAGCAACAACCACTCTTTTTACTCCTTGATCGTACCAAAATTTTGCAGTTTGGTAGTTAGTTGTATTCGCCTGTGTACTTAAGTGTATTTCCATATCTTTCGTATTATCTTTTACTATAGAGAATATACCAGGATCAGCTACTAAGACCGCATCCACTCCTATGTTTTCTAATGTTTTAACATACTCTGACAATCCAATTAAATCATCATTATGAGGAATTATATTCAATGTAACATATACTTTCTTATTTCTTTCATGAGCAAATTTTATACCTTCTTCCATCTCTTCTATTGTAAAGTTTTTAGCTGATGCTCTAAGACCAAAAGCTTCTCCTCCTAAATAAACTGCATCTGCTCCATAAGTTATAGCTATTTTTAATTTTTCTAAATCTCCTGCTGGTGCTAAAAGCTCCGGTTTTTTCATTATTTAACCTCCTTCTTATATGTAATTGCCACTCCATCTCCTATAGGTATTACACATGTTTCTAAAAATTCATGATTTGATATATATTTTAAGTAATCTCTCATTCTCTTAACAATTGTCTTTTTTCTTCTTATAACTAACTCATCAGTAGCAACCATTCCTTTGAATAATACATTATCAGATACTATTATTCCTCCATCATTTAAATTATCTATAAAGTAAGAAAAGAACTCCTTATATTTTCCTTTAGCTGCATCTAAAAATATAAGGTCAAATTTCTCATCTAGTTCTTTTAAAACTGTCTCCGCTTCACCTTTTAAAACTTCTATTTTATTTTCATACCCTTTATTCTTTATATTGCTCTTTGCAATTTTTACCATATCTTCTTGTCTTTCTATAGTAATTATTCTACTATCATGATCCATACAACTAGCCATAGTAAGAGCAGAATATCCTATCGCTGTTCCTATCTCTAAAACTCTCTTTGGTTTTTTCATCATTGTTAATACTTTTAATAACTGAGCAACTTCAGGATGCACTATAGGAACATTATTTTTATAAGCATATTCTTGTATTTCAAATAAAAAGTCTTCTTTTAGTGGTATAAGTCCTCTTATATATTCTTCTACATACTTAGCAGTTATATTACTCAATTTATATCCTCCTTACTTATATTAATCACAAAAATAATACGTGGATCATTTTTGTATCCACGCATTATTTTAACCTAACTTATCTTTATATATTAATTATTTTTTTGAGCCTTAATATGTTCTTCATAAGTTTTTGTAAAAGTATGACTTCCATCTTTATTAGCTACAAAAAATAGGTAATCTACATTAGCAGGATCAACTGCTGCCATTATTGACTTTATCCCTGGTGATGCTATAGGGGAAGGTGGTAGTCCCCTATTTAAATATGTGTTATATTCAGATTTTATTTTTAAATCTTTATATGTTAATACTTCTTTTCTTTCACCTAATATATATTGGACTGTAGCACAAGACTCCAACATTATATTTTTCTTGAGTCTATTGTGAAACACCGCTGATACCATAGGTCTCTCCGAATCAATCTTTGCTTCTCTTTCTATAATTGAAGCTAATGTTATAATTTTATTAGTATCAAGTCCTATTTGTTTTCCTTTATTTTTTATTTCATTTGTATATATTTTATTAAAATTATTCAACATTTTCTTTATTATTTCTTCTTCTGTGGCACCTTTATATATTTCATAAGTATCTGGATACAAAAAACCCTCTAATGAAGAATCTTGTGGAACTTCTTTTAAAAATTCATACTCCGATGAAAAGTTTGACACTTTCGAAGTTAAACTTAAAAATTTCTCCTTATTAACTATTCCTTGTTTACTTAATTTTTCAGCAATTTGTTTTAATTCAAATCCTTCTGGTATAGTGAACTTGGTATCACTATTAGAAGCTCCTCCACTAATAAGTTCTTTCATAATTTGATCTTGATTCATTCCATTACTTAGTAAGTACACTCCTGCTTTGTATGATGAGTCTTTCTTCTCAAGCTTTGAAGTTATTCTAAAAATAAATTCATTTCTTATTAGTCCATTATCTTTTAAAATTTTTGCTATACTTTGTGTATTACTACCTTGTGGTATAGTTATAGATATTTTTTGTATATTTTCATTAGCAACTGCTAATTTTTGCCTATCTACATAATATTTACCCCCAACTATTCCTACTATCACAGCAATTGTTGAAGATATTATTGCGATCTTTTTTTTACTTATAGATTTTTTCTTATTTTCTTTGAAAAGAGTCCCAGACATAATAGTTTCCTCTCTAAAGTCCATTTTCTTAAATTATACAATTTTATCACTTTATTTACAAGGAATAAAATTATCTTTTTAGTTATTTAGAATATTTTGTGTAGATATCTCGAAAATTGTATGATATCGTTGAATAATCTAGACATAATGTAATCTAGAAATAAACTAATTCTTATAAATTAAATATTAGAACTTTAATATTTACCTATATTTAAACTCCTATTTATCCATAATAAAAGTTAATTATCTATTAGCATTTTTCATCACCTTATTATAAACATATATTGCGACATTTCCAAATACAGAAACTGCTATAAGCTCTCCTATCCCAATACTAATAGAAGTAATCAAGTAAGGAATGTTTAAAAAATAAGATACCCAAATTGAAACTATAAGTCCATTTAAAATTATAGGAGGTAAACTTCCTAGAACTTTATTTGGCATTTTACTTGTTATATAAGCTGCAATTAAAGTTACTAAACTTCCACCTATTATGTCTATTGCCCCAAGTCCTGATACAGAAGCCAATATTATATTCGATATTATACATCCTACAAAAACTCCTGGTATTGCAGCACTTTCTATTAAGGGTAATAAAGTCAGTCCTTCTGCTATTCTAATTTGTATATTGCCAAAAGCCAATGTTCCTAATGGAATTTCTAACAATACTAATATCACATATATAGCTGCTATAGCACTAGCCTTTGTTATAAATTTGGTGTTCAATTTAGTCTTCACCCTCTCTAGTTTTAATTTAATATAATATTATTATTAATACTTTTAAAAACTTTTATTAAAAACAATTAAATAAGTCGTAGTAATTACTACGACTTATTTTTGTTTTTAAACTTCCATAATTATTGGAAGTATCATTGGATTTCTTTTTATCTTTTCACACAAGAAGTTTCTTAAAGCATCTCTTATACTAGACTTTAAAGTTGCCCAATCTGTTATATGATTTTTTTCACATTCTATCAAAACATTCCTAACAACCTTTTTAGCTTCTTCCATTAAATCCTCTGACTCTCTTACATATACAAATCCTCTTGAAACTATATCTGGTCCTGCTACGACACTTCCATCTTCTTTACTAATAGTTACTACTACTACTATTAGTCCATCTTCTGATAGATGTTTTCTATCTCTTAAAACTATGTTTCCTACATCTCCTACTCCCAGTCCATCAACTAGAATATTTCCTGCTGGAACAGTACCTGTTATACTTCCTTTATCTTTAGTAAATTCAATTATAGATCCATTCTCAGCTACAAATATATTTTCCTTAGGCATTCCTAATTCTTGGGCCAATTTAGAGTGTTGTTTTAAATGTCTATATTCTCCATGAACTGGTATAAAGAATTTGGGCTTTAGTAGACTATGCATTAGCTTTAATTCTTCTTGACAAGCATGACCTGAAACATGTACATCAGCTAATGCTTCATATATGACGTTTGCTCCTTTTTTGAATAACTGATTTATAACCTTAGCAACAGTTTTTTCATTTCCAGGGATTGGAGTAGCGGATATAATAACTAAGTCCCCTGGCATTAAATCCATTTTCTTATGGTCAGATGAAGCTATTCTAGCTAATGCCGACATAGGCTCTCCTTGACTACCAGTAGTTATTACTACTATTTTATTGTCTGGATATTTCTTAATGTCATTAATGTCTATTAACGTTCCTTCTGGTATACTAAGATAACCTAACTCCGTTGCCACATTAACTACATTCACCATACTTCTACCTGACACAGCTACTTTTCTGTTAAATAATACTGCTGAATTTATTATTTGTTGTACTCTATGGATATTAGAAGCAAAAGTAGCTACTATAATTCTTTGCTTAGCCGTTAGAAATATATCATTAAATGTATCCCCTACAGTTTTTTCCGACATAGTATATCCTGGTCTTTCAACATTAGTACTATCAGCTAATAATACTAATACCCCTTTTTTGCCTAACTCTGCAAGCTTATGAAAATCCATAACCTCACCATTTATAGGAGTATAGTCTATTTTAAAGTCACCAGTATGAAGTATTGTTCCTACTGGAGTATTAATAGCAATAGCCACAGAATCTGGTATACTATGACTAGTTCTTATAAATTCTAGTGTAAATACTCCTGTTTTTATAGTTTGGGATGGTTTCACTACATTAAGCTTAACATTGTTAATATCATGCTCTTTTAATTTATTTTCTATTAGACCTAGTGTTAACTTAGTTCCATATATAGGAACATTTAGCTTTTTAAGCACATAAGGAAGTGCTCCTACATGGTCCTCATGTCCATGAGTCAATACAATTGCTTTAACTTTTTCTCGGTTTTTTAATAGATAAGTTATATCTGGTATAACAACATCTATACCTAACATCTCATCTTCTGGAAATATGAGACCACAGTCAATAACAATGATTTCGTCATTATACTCTATAACTGTAATATTCTTTCCTATTTCATATAGTCCACCGAGCGGAATTATTTTTAATTTCGGCTGTTTCTTTGACACCTTATCACGCTCCTATCTTCTATTATTCCACGCATATCATTTAATTAGATATATTTTCTTGTATATCTGCAATATGGATTCATTCACTAATATTTATCTCATTTAAATTCCACTCAACATTTAGTTGAAAATTAGCTTTAATGTTATTTTATCCATAAAGTAGTTTTTACATAGATTATTTCTATTACTTTTTTATACTAGGTCTATAGTATAGTCTAATTTTAAAGATATATATAACAAAAAAATAAATCCCATTAATGGGATTTATTTTGACAATCTTTACAGTATCCAAAGAATTTTACGTTATGATCAACTATTTTAAATTCCCCTTCTCTCTCTATTTCTAACTCGAGGTTTTCTAATAAATCTAATTTTACTTCAAACACCGTTCCACATTCTACACATATAAGGTGGTGATGTTGATGATCCTCAGAGCTAGTATTCAACTCGTATCTACTACACCCATCATCGAAATTAAGTTTATATATAATATTTAATTGTTCTAAAAGTTGCAATGTCCTATAAACAGTAGCCAATCCTATATCTGGATATTTGTCTCTAACGCTATCATATATTTCTTCTGGACTCAAATGTCCACTTTGATTTTCTAAAAACACGTCTAATATAGCTTTTCTTTGAACTGTCAGTTTATAACCTTTTTCCTTTAATTTATCTTTCAAACTTTCCAAAAGTTTTTCTTTTTCCATATATCCCACCTGCTCTGTGCTTTCTAAATATAGTCTATCAATTATTCTATACAAAAGTCAATAAATAAAACTTTTTCTTAAATTTACTAAACTATATTAATCATTATATGATTTCGTCTACAATAGCTTCATATGCAGCTACAACATCATCAAATTCATCTTTGTCTTCTATGTTAGTTAGTATTAACTCTCCATTCTCATCATATTCTACTTTTAAAATATATGCTTCTTCATCTTCTTCAGATAATGGATACAAGACAGCATATTCATTTTCCTCTACATCAAAAGTAGCTATAACTTCAAAATCTTGCTCTACACCTTCTTCATCTATTAGGCTTATTATATTATTTTCGTTATCCATATATATATCTCCTCTATCTTAATTTGTCTAAATAAGTTTGTAAAATATATGTAGCGGCTAATTTGTCTATTACTTTTTTTCTTTTATCTCTTCTAACATCTGCATTTATAAGGATTTTTTCGGCCGATACAGTCGTTAATCTCTCATCTTGTAAAACAATATTTTTATTAAATATTTTTTTAAATTTTTCTACAAATTGTAATACTTTTTCACCTTGAGGTCCAAGGGTATTATTCATGTTTTTAGGTAATCCTATAACTACCTCTTCAACTTCATACTCGTTAATTATACTTTCTAAATCTTCTAAATCTTTTTTTATTCCTTTTCTTCTTATAGTAGTTACTCCTTGTGCTGTTATCCCTAAGAGATCAGAAACAGCTACTCCTATAGTCTTATCTCCTACATCTAGACCCATTATCCGTTTCATACTTTCCTCCGTAGTTAGCTATATTACCTTTATACAAAACTCTGGACATTTTGGTGCACAATATCCGCATAATACGCACTTATCCTTAATTGGTGTAGCTTTATCAGCTACCATTTCAATTCCACCATGTTTGCAAGTATTCATACATGCTTTACATCCAATACACCAATCTGCAATCTGGAGTTTTCTATCTTTTTTTATAATTTTTTCTTTTATATTTTTAGGAATATATCCATAGTTTATTAAATTTATATTAGCATCAATTTCTTCTGGAGACTGCATACCTATAGCTATAGAATGAATGTAAGGAATATCTCTAACAAAATTAAATGCTTCCTCTACACTTTTTATAAGATGACCACCGCCTAGCGGCTTCATACCATATATTCCTTTTCCTAATTTATGTGATTTCTCTATAGCATCTAACATATCTTCAACATTTCCATCTTGTATTCCAATACCTATTTTATTTATTATTGGATGTATTACACTTAATTCATCATACTTGTTAAATGCTATTACACCTTCCACCCTATGTGTAGATATTCCAATATCTCTTATTATACCCTTTTCTTTTGCTTTTAAAAAATATTCTATAGCTTCATAGTGTCCTCTAATAGTATGTTCACTTTCTTGCTCATGCAATAGGAATAAGTCTATATAATCAGTTCCAATTTCTTCAAGAGCCTTTGCTAAACTTCTTTCGGCTGTTTCTTTTGAATATGAATATGACTTAGTAGCTATAACGAACTCATCTCTTCGTATATCTTTTAGAGCTTCCCTTATATATAAATAGTTATCATAAATCTCAGCTGTATCTAAAAAGTTTACTCCATTATCAAAAGCATACTTTATAAGATTAGCACCTTCATTTATTGATAAATTAGCTTGTAAAGGTCCCATAGTTAATGATCCAAAACAAAGTTTGGATACTTTTATACCAGTTTTTCCTAGCAATGTATATTCCATATGTCCACTTCCTATTCTATACTCTTTCTACATTGACTAATATGCTATATATAATTGTTCCTGTAATAAATATACTAGAAATTGCTGATAATAAAACACCTGAATCATTTACTAATAATCCTACAATGCTTCCTATTATTGAACTGACTATTCCTATAAATAGATATTTGTACTTTTCAAAAATTCTTTTTAATTTTTCCTTGGAAATAATCATTAATGTAGTCATAGCAATTATATTTACGCATAATACTTTTCCCCATATAGAATTTCCCATTAACTTAATATTCATTTGTAGCTTTCTTACTATGATATCAGTCATAAACATTGAACCTCTTTGAGATATCATTAAAAACATTCTTCCTAGATGAGTAGGATTAGGATTTATATATATATCTAATATTCCTAATATGAAAATACATCCTACAATACCAAAACAAATACCAAGCATTTTCTTTAAGTCTATTTTTATTCCAATCATCAAAAGAACATATATCATTGAAGCAAATAATACTGATATAGTTCCACCAACATTAGCTCCTAAATTTGGATGTGCAACTATGATTATAGACACAGGTAGAAGTACCAGCATATACTTTTTAATTTTAGGATTATCTAATAGCAACGATGTAGCTAGCAACATTGTAGGCATTAAAACACCTGTTAGTTCATTTCCTATACCAAAGTATCTAGCTCCTATTATCGGATTATACCCAAGTATTGAAAAAGTAGTCATATTACTACCCGTAATTATATCCATAGATAATACTAAAAAAGTTAGTAATAGTATAAAAAGTAATTTATACTTATCTTTAATTAAACTAAGTATAAAAAGTAAGATTAACGCCATCACTAAAGCTATAATAGCAAATACAACCATGTTTTTTATATTTATTAAAGATATTGTCAGAAATACCAATGGCATAGACATTATAAATAGAGTAGCATATTTCAAAACTGACCTTATTTTGTCATTCATAATTCTGTCAAAATAAATAAGTAAACATGACACTATTAAAAATATAATAGTAATGACACTATAGATCGTTAAAAAAGGTGATCTAGCATTTGAAACAAAGTTTGTCTTTTCATTTAGTTTATTTACAAACTCTAAATTATTTTCAACACTAGATGAATTAATATTATGTCCCATAAAACTGTTAATAGGAGTTCCTAAATAATTAGCTATAGTTGGTGCTAAATCTAAATTTGCAATTATGCCATTCCTTCTAGTCGTTCCTGACGTTAATATACCACCTTTTTGCTTATCCTTTTCATACATTATAACTGGTGCTAATTTGCTTTCATCTATTCTTTCTTCTCCCTCACTAGGGCTAACTATCATAAGTATAGAATCTTTATCTATGTTATTAATTAATTTTCCTAAAAAATCATCTAATTCTTTTAAAATATTTTCTCTATGCTTCATAAACATTTCATCATTTAGATACAAACTGTATGAATTTAGTCTATCTAAATCACCAGTATCTATAACGAATAAAGATGTATCTTCTTTTATATTGTTTATACCTTGTAATATCTTTTTGTAATCTAGTCTAACTCCGTAAGGATAAGAGTTATCTTTAACTAGTATGTCATCAACATTTCCGTAATCAATTAGCCCCTTACTATCCATAGGGATAAGGCTACCTAATCTTATTTTTTCTTCATCAGTATCAGAATTACCAAATATAGCAGTTTTAAGTCCTTTTGAATGTAAACTATCTCCCAAAGCTCCTATATAAGTATCATATTGTCTTTCTGCATTAGCGAAAATTATTCTATTTATATCAATATTTCCTACCTCATACTTTTTATCCATAGTTCCTACTCTAGTTTCATGTAAAGAACGATTTTCCTTAGTAAGATTATAAGCTCTAGCCATATCATCACTAGCATAAGCTCTAGAAGATGAATTTATTGTAAGATAGCTTTCTGCTCCCTTGTAACCTATAGACCCCTTAGTGTTCATGAGTCCTATATTTCCTGAGTTTATTATAGACTTTAAGTTATTCATGTACTGCAAATCTTGTAAAGAAAGTTTATTTGCGACAACCATATATACTTTTCTAGAACTATCCTTTTGAGAATAAGAGTTAGATCCAACAGATATAATAAATAAAAATACCGCAAATATTACCGTAAATTTTTTTACAATTTTATTATCTACCATTAGTCTCTCCTAAATTATTATTTTTTTAGATATTTTTTTAATATCTCTTCTAATAATTCATCTCTCTCTAATTTTCTTATAAGAGTTCTAGCATTGTTATGACTAGTTATATATGTTGGATCTCCTGATAGGATGTATCCTATTAATTGATTTATTGGATTGTATCCTTTTTCTTCTAGTGATTTATAAACATTTGTAATTATTTCTTCAGCCTTACTAGCGTTATCATTTTCTACACTAAATTTCATAGTTTGATTAAGATCTTTCATAAAGATACCTCCAAGTCATTTTTTATTGTTTTCTATATATTTACCCAGTAAATAAAATTATATCTACTGGGTAAAACATTTATTTCATTTGTGATTCAACAAGAGACGGTACTATCTTAAGTGCATCATCCACTTTATTAGGATCTTTTCCTCCGGCTTGTGCCATATCAGGACGACCGCCACCGCCACCACCAGTAACTTTTGCGACTTCTCTTATAATATTGCCTGCATGAATACCTTTATCAATTAAATCTTTTGTAGCCATTGATACTAACATAACTTTATCATCTTTAACAGAAGCTAATACTATTAGTACTGATTCCAATTTATCCTTTATTGTATCTCCTAATTGCCTTAATCCATTAGTATCCATTCCATCTATTCTCTTACAAACTAAATTTATACCGTTTATGCTTTTAACATCACCAATTATATCATTTACTTTAGATAAAGCCAACTGAGATTTCAGTCTATCTAATTCTTTTTCTAGGTTTTTCACTTCTTCGTTCATGGATTGTACTTTATTTATTATATCCTTTTTGTTAGCTTTTAATAAATCAGCTATTTTTTCAACTTGATCCTCTATACCTTTTATATGATCATATGCTTTTTTACCAGTCATAGCCTCTATTCTCCTAACCCCAGAAGCAATTCCAGTTTCGTTTATTATTTTAAATAAACCTATTTGACTTGAATTTCCTATATGTGTACCTCCACAAAGTTCTTTACTGTAATCACCTATTTTAACTACTCTTACTACATCACCATATTTTTCATCAAATAAGGCTTGAGCTCCCATAGCTCTAGCATCTTCTAAGCTTGTTTCTATTATACTAACATCTAATCCTTCTAAGATTTTAAAATTAACTATCTTCTCTATTTGGTCTAATTGATCTTTTGATACTCCTTCAAAGTGAGTAAAGTCAAATCTTAATCTATCTGGAAGCACTAGAGATCCAGCTTGGCTAACATGATCTCCTAAAACATCTTTTAATGCTTGATGAAGTAAATGAGTTACTGAATGATTTCTTGCAGTATCATTTCTTTTATTTTCATCTATTTCTGCATATAATTCGACCTCGTTATATACTTCTCCTTTAATAACTTCTACAAAGTGAAGTATTTTTCCTCCTTTACCTTTTTTAGTATCATTAACTTTTATAAGTATATTTTCTCCTTTTAATATACCTGTGTCTCCTACTTGTCCTCCACTTTCAGCATAAAATGGAGTTTTATCTAGAAGAATTATTCCGTTTTCTCCTTCTTTTAAACTATCTACAATACCTTTGTCACTTTTCACTATACCTATTACTTTAGAATTCGAAGTAAAGTTTTTATATCCTTCAAATATAGTTTTCAAATTATTATCTTCTAGACCTATATCATCTGTATCCCAAGCTTGATTATCTCCTTCTTCTCTAGCTTTTCTAGCTCTTTCTCTTTGCTTTTGCATTTCAGAGTTAAATCCATCTTCATCTATGTTCATATCATACTCTTCTAATATTTCCTTAGTTAAATCAATAGGAAATCCATAAGTATCGTAAAGTTTAAAAGCTCTTTTTCCATCTAATATATTTTTTCCTTCATTTTTTATAATTTCTACATATTCATTTAATATATTAATTCCTTGCTCTATAGTTTCTTGGAATTTGTCTTCTTCTACTTTTATTACTTTCTTAATTTGACTTTCTCTTTCTCTCAGCTCTACATAAGTTTCTCCCCATGAATCTATTATTTTAGATGAAAGTCTATTTAAAAAATCTTCTTTTATTCCTAAAAGCTTTCCATGTCTTGAAGCTCTTCTTATAAGCCTTCTTAATACATATCCTCTACCTTCATTACTTGGAATAACTCCGTCTCCTACTAAGAATGTCATTGCTCTGATATGATCTGTGATTACCCTAAATGACATATCATCTTTTTTTGAGCTACCATATTTTTTTCCACTTTCTTTCTCTATTTCATTTATTATTGACTTCATACTGTCTATTTCAAATATATTATCTGCTTCTTGTATTATAGTTGTTATTCTTTCCAATCCCATTCCTGTATCTATATTAGGCTTAGTAAGTAGATTATAATTTCCTTTTTCATCCTTATCATATTGAGAAAATACTAAATTCCAAACCTCTACATATCTATCGCAGTCACATCCTGGCTTACAATCTTTATTATCACAACCGTATTTTTCTCCTCTATCTATATATATCTCTGAGCATGGACCACAAGGTCCTACCTCTAGCTCCCAAAAATTATCTTCCTTTCCTAACTTAACTATTCTATCTTCACTTACTCCTATTTCTTTGTTCCATATTTCATATGCCTCATCATCATCTAAGTATACAGATACCCATAATCTTTCAACAGGTATTTCAAGTCTTTCAGTCATAAACTCCCAAGCCCAATTTATAGCTTCTTTCTTAAAATAGTCTCCAAATGAGAAGTTTCCTAACATCTCAAAAAATGTACCATGTCTAGCAGTCTTACCTACATTATCTATATCTCCAGTTCTAACACATTTTTGACAAGTTGCCATTCTTCTCCTAGGAGGTTCTTCCGTTCCTAAAAAATAAGCTTTAAGAGGTGCCATACCAGCATTTACCAAAAGTAAACTCTTGTCATTCTTAGGCACTAGTGGATAACTTTTTTCAACTAAATGTTCTTTTTCTTTAAAAAAGTCAAGAAATTCTTTTCTTATATTGTGTAAACTCATTTTTTTCATATTTTATGTATTCTCCTTTCTTTTTTTGCAAATAAAAAAACTCCTCCCAAAACTTAGGGACGAGTTTACCCGCGGTACCACCCTATTTACTACAATAGTCTCTTTACCAAAATAACGGTTATAACCGAAAACCTCTACTCTAATAGATTCAAGGTTTTAACTTAAGGGTTGCTTCAATATATTAGTCTAAATACTTTCCAGCCAAGAGTATTCTCTCTATAAGACTTCATATATTTACTACTCCCTATCACTGTCTCTAAAATATATATAATTATTTATTATTAATCATGTTTATAATTAGGATTATAAATAAAACATTTTCTTTTGTCAATATTTCTGTGCCTTAGACATTTTATCTACTATAACATTCATAAATATTCTTAAAATAGCAGTTACCGGAACTGCTAATAACATTCCTAAAATTCCAAAATAACTTCCTCCTATTAATAATGATAGCAAAACAACGACTGGATGTAATCCTACACTTTCACCTACTATCTTAGGTGATAATACATTACTCTCTAATTGCTGAATTACTATAAACATTATTAAAACCCACAATGCTCTAATAGGAGATTTCAGCAGTGCAAATATAATAGCCGGAATAACACCTATGATAGGTCCAACATATGGAATTATATCAAACACTCCTGCTATTATACCTATTATTATGGCAAAATCTATACCTAATATTAAAAGCATTATAGTTGTAGCTATACCAACAAAAGTAGCTACTATAAGTTGTCCTCTAATAAATTTACTTAGAATCATGTCTATTTCTCTACTAACTCTAATAACTTCCCTCCTATATTTCTTAGGTATAGCTAAACAAGCTTTCTTTTTAAATAGATCTTTATCTTTTAAAAAATAGAATGTTAATATAGGAATTATTATAAAATTAAGTACCTTAGAAAATGACTTTATAATTGAGCCCATTATTCCTTTAAAGGACATTAAAACCATACCCTGAATTTTTTCTAAGTTTTCTGAAATAACGTCGTTGAAAGCTTTAAACTCTGATGGTAAATTTTCTATATGTTTATAATACTTATCGTATAAATGGTCAGAAAAGTCATAAATTTTATTAAAATACTGTGGTAATAATTTTATCAGTTTTTCAAACTCACTAGAAATTTTAGGTACTATGGAAAAAGTAAGTAATACCAGTATCAATACTAATACTAAATATACTATTAAAGTTCCTAGCCCTCTTTTTATTTTTCTTCTTTCTAAAAAATTTACTATAGGATTAAGTAAGTAAGCAAGTATAATTGAATAAAATATCATAAGTAATAATTCCTTTATGGTACCATCGCTCTTAAGAACTGCATATATAGTTATCAAAACAATAATAATCATCAAAGTAGTTAATATGTTTCTTTTATTAATTATAAATCTTTTATCGGCTTGTACATATCTATTTCCAATATTGATAAAATAATATATTCCTAGTCCAAGTAGTATCGTTATAAATATTGTTTGTAAAAATTTTGATATATTAAATATATAACTCATATTTACTCCCCAACTTATGTATTAATAAGGCAGTTAAAACTGCCTTATTTAGAATATACCTATGTTATCCAAAACATTATACATCATTTTTTTACTTGCTTTCATAGCTTTCTTTCTTTGTCTAGGACTCATTCTAGATACTGCTACCATACCAGCTGTAGCTCCAATAATACTACCTGTAATAATACCTGATAAGAATCTTCCATTCATTCTTTTCACCTCTTTAATTAGGTTTTGGTATATTATTAGTTTGTGATATTTTATCAAAGTAATTCTAGTAACTTTTTGTATTCATTCTTATATTTGTAAAATTTATCTTTTAATTCATCATTAACTATTAACACATCTTCTCCAAAAGTTATTCCTAAGTCATTTGGAAGGACATTTCTTCCGTCTTTTATATCATCTATAAATCCATCTGTTAATATAAATCCCATAATTTTACCTTTATTTTCATCTAATAGTATATCTTTTATATGTCCTAAACTTTCTCCATCTTCTGTTAAAACTTCTTCTTCTATTATTGATTTGTTATCACTCATAATTATACTGCTTATTTCTATATCAGAACTCGATTTTTCTACTACTTTGCAATCCTCTACGAAAACAGCATCTTTTCCTATAGATTTTATTGAACAAAATTTTATTATTTCTGCATCTTTAAATATACTTTTATCACTTATCAATAATCCTAATACTCTAAATCTTTTTTTAGAGTATATAACTTCTCTTACCAAACCTACTTTTTCACCATTTTTACTTAATACAGGAAGTCCTATAATTTCACTTTGCTTAATCATATTTATAACCTCTCTTTAAACAAAGTAGTAGTATTATTATGTCTCAAAATAGTATAGAATATTATTTAATTTTTTTTGATATAGTTCCTCCACCAACAACTATATCCTCTTCGTAAAATACAATAGCTTGTCCTGGTGTTATTGCTCTTACAGGTTTTTCGAAAACAACCTTAACTTTACTATCTGCTAAAGGATATACTGTAGCTAAAGTTTCTTTAGCTGAATATCTTATTTTGGCTTTTACTTTTATTGGTTCTTTGATTTTATCAATAGCTATAAGATTTATATCATCAGCAATAAGCTCTGTTCCAAAAACTTCACTTTCATCTCCTATTACAACTGTATTTGATGATGTATTTATATCTGTAACATAAGCAGGTTTTCCTAGAGAAAGTCCTAGTCCTTTTCTTTGCCCTATAGTATATCTTGTTATTCCTTTGTGTTTTCCTAAAATATTTCCTTTATTATCCACAAAGTATCCCTCATCAATTTTATAATCTGCATGTTCATTTATAAATTTTCCATAGTCGTTATCTGGCACAAAACATATCTCTTGACTATCAGGTTTTTCAGAAACTATTAATCCTAGTTCCCTAGCTATATCCCTTATCTCTTCCTTATTGTTATAGTCTCCAAGAGGCATTAAAGTATGTTTAAGCTGATCTTGAGTCAGATTATATAGTGCATATGTTTGATCTTTTTCTATTGCATTAGATTTTTTTAAAATATATCTTTGTTTTTCTTCATTATATAAAATTTTAGCATAGTGACCCGTTGCCACATAATATGCATCTAATAAATTTGCTCTTTTTAAAAGTTCCTCAAATTTTACATATCTATTACAAGCTATACAAGGATTTGGAGTTCTTCCAATTCCATATTCTTTTATAAAATAATCTATAACTGTCTTTTTAAAAATATCTTTAAAATTCATAACATAAAATGGAATGCCAATTTTGTCAGCCACCATTCTAGCATCTTCTACTGCTGAAAGAGAACAACATCCACCTTCTTTTTCTAAAACATCTGGATCTTTATCTTGCCAAATCTGCATGGTTACTCCGATAACATCGTATCCTTGACTTTTCAATAAATAAGCTGTAACAGAGCTATCGACTCCTCCACTCATTCCTACTACAACTTTTTTCTTATCCATCTTTTCACCCCTATAAAAATAGTATACTCAATTCATATATTATTTATTAAAATCCAATTATATCATAAAAAAACTACTGTTAAAAACAGTAGCTTCTTATTGTTATTCGTGGTCTCCATGATCATGTGCATCTTCATTTGGATCAAAATTTTCTAACCCTTTTATCTGTATGCCATTTTTCTTTGAATAGTCAAGTAATGCTGATTTTATAGCTTGTTCAGCTAAAACAGAACAATGCATTTTTACGGGTGGTAATCCATCTAATGCTTCAGCCACAGCCTTGTTAGTTATTCCTAAAGCTTCATCTATTGTCTTTCCTTTTACCAATTCAGTTGCCATACTTGATGAAGCAATAGCTGAGCCACATCCAAAAGTTTTGAATTTAACATCTGTAATAATTCCATCATCTATTTTTAAATACATTTTCATTATATCTCCACATTTTGCATTCCCTACTTCTCCAACACCATCTGCATTTTGAATTTCTCCAACATTTCTTGGGTTTGAGAAATGATCCATAACTTTTTCTGAATACATTTAAGCGTTCCCCCTAACTTTTTCGTATAATGGTGACATTTGTCTTAATCTATTTACTATGATACCCAAGTTTTCTACAACATAATCTATATCTTCTTCGTTATTAAAATCTCCTAAAGATAATCTAAGTGATCCATGTGCAATTTCATGAGGTAATCCAATTGCCATTAGCACATGTGATGGATCTAGTGAACCAGAACTACAAGCTGATCCACTTGAGCCTGCTATTCCTACCATATCAAGACTCAATAATAATGCCTCTCCTTCTATGAACTCAAAAGAAAAGTTAACATTACCAGGTAGTCTCTTCTCTGGATGACCATTTAATCTAACGTAATCTATTTTTGACATAACATCATTAATTAATTTATTTCTTAATTTTAATAACTTTGAATTATGCTCTTCTAAATTGTTTGTTGCTAGCTCTATTGCTTTTCCTAGTCCAACAATCCCTGGTATATTTTCTGTACCAGCTCTTCTACTTTTTTCCTGAGCTCCTCCATGCATATATGGATGTACTTTTACTCCTTGTCTTATATATAAAGCTCCTACACCTTTAGGTCCATATATTTTATGAGCCGATAGTGACAACATATCTATGTTCAGTTCTTCAACATTAATAGCAACATTACCTATTGCTTGAACAGCATCTGTGTGAAAATATATACCTTTTTGATGAGCTATTTCACCTATTTCTTTAACAGGTTGAATAGTTCCAATCTCATTATTAGCAAACATTATAGTAATGAGTATAGTCTCATCTTTAATACTATTTTTCAATTCATCTAGATTTATTAGTCCATATTCATCTACATCTAAATATGTCACTTCAAACCCTTCTTTTTCTAGATATTCACAAGTATTAAGTACAGCAGGATGTTCTATTTTAGAAGTTATAATATGGTTACCTTTATTTCTATTGGCAAAAGCTACCCCTTTTATGGCCCAGTTGTCAGCCTCTGATCCACCACCTGTAAAATATATCTCTTTAGGTTTAGCCCCAATGGATTTAGCTACTTTTTCTCTGGATTCATCTAAAGCTTTCTTGGATTCTCTACCTACTCTGTATACACTAGATGCATTTCCAAATTTCTCTGTAAAATAGGGCATCATAGCATCTAGAACTTCTTTTTTTATAGGAGTAGTTGCAGCATTATCCATATAAATTTGTCTTGTCATCTTTTATCTCCTCCTGAAGTAATCACTATCAAACAGTTAAATCATCCTCTATATATAGTACATATATTCATTGTTACTATTCATCTTTATATAATCATCTATCATATCTTGAAGTGTTATAGAATCAATAACACTATTAATACTATCTCTAATTTTTACCCATACAGTTTTAGTAACACATATAGATTCTTTATCACATTTATTAGGATTATTGTCTACAGCACAATCAACTGGAGCAATATCTCCCTCTAAAGTTCTTATAACAGCTCCAACAGTAATTTTATTAGGTGGATCTACAAGCATATATCCCCCTTGTGCTCCTCTCACACTATTAACTAATCCATTTTTCTTAAGAACAGCTATTAATTGTTCAAGATAATGCTCAGATATACCTTGGCTATCTGCTATATTCTTTAATGGAACAGGACCTTCTCCATAGTGTAAAGATAACTCAAACATAGCTTTAAGACCATATCTTCCTTTAGTAGATAATCTCATTTAATCACCTCTCTCAATTCCAACTGTTTCACTTGGTATTATGTAATAAGTATATTATACCCTACTAGTTTTGTCAACATTCAATTATTTTTTATTTTTTTTAATTTATTATAACCCATTTGTTAATTCATATAGACCTACTTGAAATAATAAAGTTAATATATTTTATCTTAATTATACCCTATTATACTCTTATTTATAATTTTTGAAAATTATTTATTAAGTTCTTTTATATATAAAATTGGCTATTTAAGTATCACTTGTTACGTTTTAAAAAAGTTAAGATATTATTATTTAACGACATAGCTAGTTTTTTTGTGATTATAGACAATTATCCGTAAATTTGTAACAAAATAAACTCATTTCTAGTTAACACAGTGTACTTATCATCTTGACATTGTAAAGTAAATAATATATAACTTAATTTGGACGAATTGAAACTGTTCATTGTATACTTTATACTTAAATTTTTTGGGTATGAATATAAAAATAGATTATAAGGGGGTCAATTGATGGATAAAAAAATGCTTACACCAGCAGAAGTTTGCCAAGAAACTGTTAATATTGGTGTTAAAAAAGGAGCTAAATCCCACTTTATTCAAACATGTATATCTGGCATTCTTGCCGGTGCATTTATAGCTATGGGTGGATTCGCTGCATCTGTTTCATCACATAGTATTGCAAACTATGGACTATCAAAACTTGTTGCGGGTGCAGTTTTCCCGGTAGGATTGATACTTGTTCTCATATGTGGAGCTGAACTTTTTACAGGTAATAACCTTCTTATTGTTGCTTTTACAGAAAGAAAAATAACAGCATCACAGTTCTTAAAAAATCTTATAATAGTATATTTTTCAAACCTTTTAGGTGCAATAATTATAGCTTTTATGATATTCAAAGCTGGTTTGTTAAGTGGTAATGAAAATTTACTAGGGGCTTATGCCTTAAAAGTTGCAGCAACTAAAGGAAGTCTTAGCTTCTCAAGTGCATTATTTAGTGGTATACTCTGTAACTTTTTAGTTTGCTTAGCCGTTTGGGGATCTTATGCTGCTAAAGATATAGCTGGTAAAGTTCTAATAACTTGGTTTCCTATAATGGCGTTTATTATTTCAGGGTTTGAACATAGTGTTGCAAATATGTACTATTTTTCAATAGGAATGTTAGCTAAAACGAATTCAGATATTATATCAGTATCTAAGCTTACTCAAGAAAAACTTTCTCATGTTAATATATCAAGTGCTATAAGTAACTTAATACCTGTTACTATAGGCAACTTAATAGGTGGTATATTTTTTGTAGGACTTGCTTATTGGGTAATTTATAACTATGCACCGGGCTTATTAAAAAGTGGAAAAAAAGATCTTAGTTTAAATGAATCAAAATAAAGTCAAGTAACAATTGTTACTTGACTTTATTTATTTAATGTATGTTATTTAGCTTTAGTCTGTCGACAGATACTTTTATTAATTAATCATCAGGAAACAGATCTTCAAATTGTGGCGGGAAGAAATCAGGGAATTCTTCAAATTCAAATACATCACAAATATCCCCTGGTGTAAAATCTTCACACTCTGGTGGTTCTGGACAGAATCCAAATGCCGGAATGAGAAGTTGAACTCTTCCTACTACTTTTATTATTATAAACGTACCTACAGCAAATGTTATGATACCGTCACAAGATATTTGTATTTGACCTAAAATTCTAGAAGCTGTCTCTATAACTATTTTAAAGTCAAATTCATCCCTAGATTCTGGCATAAATAATACTATATCTTTTATAACATCTGGTAAAAATCCTGTTATTACTTCTCCATCAGTTGTTCTTACCTCGAATGGTATTCTTAATGTAAATCTCACTCTCTTAAAGTTTGGTCTATTGGGTATTTCACTTATATTTAGTGTTCCATCAACTATAAATCCTTCTCCAAATTTAATACTACATACCTTTTTGTCTCCAATATTAATTTCTACGTTTGGAAAGCACTCTCTACTCTGGCAATGTGCATAAACTTTATCTGTTATTATACACACCGTCTCTGTTATACAATTTAAGAAATCTTCAGTTATACTTTCTCCTGGTGAAAAGTCTTCAGCTGCTAGTTCTTTGATACTTGTATCATGCATAGAATTTAAACTTAAATTTCTAGATTTAGTGTCCATATTTTCACTCCTTTTATTTTAATAAATTCATATCTACTGTCATATTATGAATTATAATAACTTTGGTGCTACTTTATTTATTATTTTTTAAAGGGAGTGATAAAAAGTGAATTCTTATTTTAAACAAAGCTTTATTTTGAAAGCTTCATGTGGTACCTCTTATAATTTTTACTTTAACAATAACAATGGAATTGACTGTGACGTATTTAGTGTCAATAATTATATTATTGATACTAACACAATTGTTGATAAAGATGTTTTAGATTTTTCAGTTGAAATTGACTCAAAAGACAATATACACTTAGTTTGCATATCTACTAATGGATGTTTAATTTATTATATTTATTCTCAAGGTACTTGGTTAAACAAAAGAATAACCTATTTAGATTTAAAATCAAATATATATAAATACTTAACTTTAGTTGTTAATAAAGAGAGTATTTATATTTTATGCGCTTATTCAAATTTAATAAGTGCAGGAGTTTGGACTATTCAATACATTTCACTTAAACCAAAACTAGAAAAAAGAAACATAATTAGTATAACTTCAGGCAGAAATTTTAGTCCATTTTATATATCAATTGATACTTTTGATAATGTTCACTTAGTTTATACGTGTATGAGTAACAAGATTAATAATATATATTATACAGTTTTTAATCCTTCTGTGAAAAAATGGCCTAAATATCCTCAAAAAATATCTAATTGCGAATATAATAACCTAGAACCTTATTTATTTATTGATAGTAGAGAAAATATTCATATAGTATGGAATCAAATTCAATCTAACAAAATTAAAATAATATATAAAATTCTCAACTACAATTCCACTAAGAAAAATAGATGGAAAGAAATAGGTCTTCCTTTTATGAGCGAAAACTCTATTCATCCAATTGTATTTGAAGATAAAAGTTCATTAAAACTTCTATATAATAAAGAAGGAAGCATAAATCAATTAATTTCTAATAATAATGGTTATTCTTGGGAAGATAACGGAATTGTAGAAAATATTTCACCTAGCAACTTACATCTTGTGAAATTTTCTACTAACGACGTAAAAGATCATAGTAAATATAATATTTCTTATACCTATGCAAATATAGAAAAGTCTATTAAACTCTTATTCTCTGACATCTACATTGATAAAAATAAAGAGTTAGAAAAAAAAGCTAGCAACAATATTCACACAAATACAAATGTTGAAACTAAATGTAACTTTATAAGTGACCTTCCACATATGATAATAGAAAAAGATTCTGAGATTAATAGTGAAGTTAATACATTAGAAAATAAGCATGTCTCAAGCAATCTATCTGAATCTATATTCTCTAACGAAATACAAGCCAAAGTTAGCAACAATACTTATGAAAATACAAATATTACAGTTGAAAATAACTTGCATAATAATATAATATCAAAAGATTCTGATACAAAAAATGAAGTTAAAATATCTGAGGATAATCTCGTAGATAATAACTTACCTAAAGAAATGACTAACATACCTGATATAGATAAGTCTTTTATAATATCTAAAGAACCTAAACAAGAAAGTATAAATACAATTAATAAAGATACTTTTGAAAATATTTCAATCGATAAGAATAATCCACATAAAAATTTAACTGATAACCTTGATATTGAAAATCAATCATCATCTGACAAAGTAAAAAGTGAAAATAGCGATAAGATTGATGAAGATATAAACATTGAATCTGAAACTAACTCGAAAAATGATCCAACAATAGAGGATTCTAAATCTAATGATGATATTACTGAATCTGAAAATGAGAATAGTGAAAATAGCCCAGTAAAAGAGGAAATAGATGAACTAGATATTGAAAATCAAATTATATCAACTGATGAAATAATTGCTCTTGATAATGACACTTTTGAAAATTTTATGTGTAATATTAAACATGATATAGAGTACATATTACTAAAGTCTCAAAATTTAAATGAAGTTAAAAAGCAAATAGAGAAAACACTACATAATAATACTCTATATTTGCAAAAAGAAATATCTAATAAAAACGAATATTTAGACATATTATTTAAAAATATAAATTTCCTTGAAAGTAGTTTAGATAATTACAAAATAGAAAATAAAAAATTTATAGAACTTTTGGAAGAAACAAAAGAAAAATATAACAACAATTTTGATAATATAGAAAAAATTGAATCATACCTGATTCAATTAAAAGAAATGGCTGAAAACCAGCCCAATAATAATAGTTTTTTTAGAAAATTACTTAATCTATTTAAATAACATTTTTTACTTCTGTTAATACCTTTTTACCATTTATTTTTGCAACATGATATACTCCAGATAAACAGCTACTTAAATCACCATGTAGTCTTCTTATATATTCTATGTCATTTAATCTATTAAATTTTATAGAATAACTACATCCTCCTTTAAGCTGACAGGGTGTAGATATTAGCTGAAAAAATGTATATCCTTTTTTTTCCAGATTATAGAATATTTGAATAGCATGATTTTTAGATCTAAACACTGCAATAAAATACTCTCTATTACTTAAAGTTTTACTTTTCAAACTATCAACTCCTATAATTGTTTATTTTATATAATAATATATTTAAAATATAAATTATTTGTTCCTATATATTATAAAAAGGAGGTATTTTTATGAGAATTCCTAGTCTTAATTCAAAGGGTACAGATGTTAAAGAAGTACAGTCTATATTAAAAAAATTAAATTACTATGAAAGTAACATAGATGGTATATTTGGAGAAAAGACTCAAGAAGCTATAAGCAAGTTACAACAAGATAATAATCTTGAAATTAACGGAAAATTAGATATCAAAACCTATTCATATATAAGAAGCTTACTCTTAGGTTATTATAGATATAAAGTCAAAGGAAAAAATACTATAGAAAATATTTTAGAAAAATACAATACATCCCTTGACCATGTTATATCATCTAATCCAAATATAGATTTAGATAATATAAAGAACAATGATGAAATTATTATTCCATATGACTTAGAAATAGTTAGAACAGATATAGATTATACTTATGAAATACTAGAGCGTAATATATCAAGTTTAAAAACAATATATCCTTTTATAGAAGAAGGTGTAATTGGAAATAGTATATTAGGCAAAAATATTTACTATTTAAAAATTGGAGAAGGCCCTAATCATGTTTTCTATAATGCTTGTCATCACAGTTTAGAATGGATTACATCTTTACTCTTAATGAAATTTACAGAAAATATTTGTAATGCATATGTAAAGAATGAAAGTATTAGAGGATATGATATTAAAGATTTACTAAGCAAGTCATCTATATTTATAGTCCCTATGGTAAATCCAGATGGAGTTGATCTGGTTTTAAAAGGTCTTGATCCTACTAGTAAGTATTATGGACGATTAATAAAACTAAACAAAGGTAATTTGAATTTTTCAACAACTTGGCAATCAAATATTAGAGGAGTAGACTTAAACCATAATTATAATGCTTCATGGAAGCAATCAAAGTTTTCCGAAAAACAGAACAAAATATATGGACCAGGTCCTACACGATATTCAGGGGATTTTCCTGAATCAGAACCTGAGTCTAAAGCTTTAGCCAATTTTACTAGATTCAATGATTTTAAAATGGTCTTAGCATATCATAGTCAGGGAAAAGAGATATATTGGAATTATAAAAATATGGCTCCAGATATTTCTAAAGATATTGGGGAAAAATTTTCTAAAGTCAGTGGATATAAGCTTTCAGAACCTGAAGGTATGGCATCTTTTAGTGGTTATAAAGATTGGTTTATTTCAAAATTTAAAAGGCCTGGATTTACCATAGAGGTCGGAGAAGGTACAAATCCACTCCCTATCTCTCAGTTTGAGGAAATATATAATGATAATGAAGAAATATTGCTTATGGCCCCGTCATTAACTATATAAATAGACTTCCGTAGATGTGAACTGGACCTAATTTAAGTAGAAATAAAAAATCTACTTAAGTAGGTTCACATCATAGGAAGTCTATCTTCTTATTTCCCTGGAAACTTTAATTACTTTATCATATTGTTATTATATTTGATTTAAATCTTTAGATAATCTATACATTATTGCAGCTATTTGAGCTCTTGTAGTTTTTTCATAAGGCTTAAAGTATCCTCCTTCAAAACCTTTTAATACTCCTAATTCAGTCATATTCATTATAGCATCATATGACCACATTTTACTATTTACATCTACAAAAGGATTTTTAATATAACTACTTTTATATTTTGTTATTCTACTAATCATACTTGCTACTTGTTCTCTAGTTACAGGCATGTCAGGAGCAAACGTATTGTTTTCAAATCCACTTACAAGTCCATTTTCTCTTGCTATTTGTATATAATTATAAGCCCAATGGGTTTTAGACACATCTTTGAATTGAACTTGATTTCTAACTACATAATTTTCTAAACCTTTTGCTCTAACTAAAATAGTAGCTGCTTGAGCTCTGGTTAAACTACTATCAGGTAAAAATTGCGTCGAAGAAATTCCATTCATCCAATTTCTTTCTATAACATATACAATCTCTTTATTTGCCCAATGTCCTATTATATCTTTAAAATAACTATTATTTAACCATACCTTATAGTAATTCCATATATCAGGATTCTCTTGACCTAATCTCCAACTACCTGCTCCTTTTAAGTTATATTTACTTACTAAACTTAGCTTTGCTTTTAAAGAATCATTATTTTCAAACCAAAGTATATAGTCTCCAATTGAAAGCTTTTTACCACCAACAATAGCCTCTGGACTTTGAGGTGTTATACTAAATTTAGCAACAGGTGACTTCTTATTTTCATCATATATAACACTCGCATTATATTTTTTTATAAGTTTATCTACAGTTTCTAAAGCAACAGCATATCCACCTCTTGACTCTGAGCTGTTCCAATATCTTCCATAAAACGGCAATGTTACTACAATCTTATTAGATGATACACCATTATTTAAAGCATACTTAATTGAATTCTCAACAAAAGAATAACTAGAAACAGGACTAGGAGGTGCACCTTCATATCCTTCATCATAAGTCATTATTATTAAATAATTTGAATGATAAGCTAAATTTTTATAATCATATGATCCATGCCATCCTGTAGTAAATCCTCTTGGATTAGATCCAACAGCAACTGATATTTCTTTATCCCTAGGAAGCTTATTTCTTATTATTCTTACTAAGTCTGTATGAGCGTCTCTATCTTCTTCCGTTAGATTTTCTATATCTATGTTTATACCATCTAAATCATATTCCTTTATAGCTTGTACTATTTGATTCGATAAAACATCTCTATTATTTAAAGCTGCTCTTCCAAGCGTTCTATCCCAGTGATTACTTATAAAAGGCATAACTTTTATTCCTTTGTTATGCATTGTTTTTATAAAATATGTATCCACTCCAGTAAGTTTTAAAGATCCATCGCTATTGAGATTAAAGTAATTTGGAGAAACCATATTTAAAGAACCATTAGTACGTTCTATATTTGATATGTAAGAAGCAGAATTACCACCATATAGATACGTCATACTAAGTTTTTCATCGCTTGATGCTACACTTATATTATCTTTAAATCCTATATTGATAATAAGACATAAGTATGTAAACATAATAATAAATATTAACTTCGAACTTATCAATCGTTTACTCATTTTATCCTCCCTTTATAATCAGTCTTCCAGCTTTTTTATTTATAAACAATATTTTTATAGTGCCTAATTAAAATTCATCATAAAATATTATTCAATTCGTAAGATATTTAAAAATAAAGAAACTTCATAATATATTTTAAAATCTATATTAAAATTACAAAGTTTTTAAAATAAATAAAAGTTAATATAGTCAATTAAAGTTTCATAAAATATATTACATAGAAAATATATACTAATTTGAAAACTCATTGTACGATTTATCCTTTTAATAATTTCTGTCTTAACATATAGTAGAATGTTATCATAAACTATCATAAAGCAAAAGGTCATTTTTACTGGTAAATTTGTAATTATATATGTAATAGATTACTAATATAATCAATAAATATATATTTAATGATTATATTAGTAAATCTATAACTTTAAATTTTTTAACCATTTCAATTAAAAAAGGTACTATAAGTAATAATAGTACCAACTAACATGTTTATATAAAATATTATTATGAACATAAGTTTATATTTTGTCTTTAAGTTCATAAATTTTTTTCTCTATATCTTCTATATCTCTAGTAATAGATTCTCTCTTTATATTATTGCAATCTTCAGAGTTACTATCTTGAATAGCTAAACATGCTACTATTAAAGCTAAAATATCTCCTATTACGACAAAAAAAGCTGCAATTAAAGCTAATTGTTCAACGTTTATACCATTGCATTTATCACTACCATTCGAACTTTTAAATATATGACTCAATATTTTCATAATATATACTCCTTCCAAACTATACTACATAAATATATTAAGTAAAATTAGTATCGTTATTATATTATGAAAATACTTCAAAAAATGTTTATCTTTTTTAATTCTTACTATCTATATATTAAAGCAATAATATTTGCACTTGGAATTAGTAAAATTTGTCCTAAAAGTGTTCCGACTAGCTTAGAAACTATAAGTAAAGTAACTAGAGATTTTACATCATTATAACTTCTTTCTCCTCTAAGTACTTGGTCTGTTATAATTGCTGATTTTGGATCTACAAATATCGTTAGTAAAATAGTTGCTATACCATTTACCATACCTGATGAAGCAGATGCTGCTATACGACTTGACGATGATACTAAAGTAGAAGCATAGAAAGATGAATACATACCTACAGTATATATTCCTGTTATTAAGGTATTTAAAATTATTAGTTTTTTAGGAATATTTTTAATGTTTAGTTTCTCAATCATACTTTTTTTAGGTAAAGATGTCTTTTTAGCTATACGTTTTATATTGGAAATACTTAAAGACTGACTAACTAATAAAGGGACTGATCCATATACCTCAAGCTTAGAAACAGCAACTTCAAATATTCTAAGAAAAGTTGGCATAAAAAAAATTCCAACTACAGTACCTATAGTAGATGAAAATACAAGTAACCTAAAATCCATAATAGGATCTATTTTTTTACTTATACTATATCCAACTATTGTTCCTATTAAAGGAGCTAGAAAAGTATTTGCTGTTCTTGAAATGAGAACAAATATATTAAAGAGAGAAGTACATAGTGCATATTGTTTATTTTTAACAGAACTTAGTCTTACTGAATATGCTAATGTCTCTACCGTATGAATCATAGCAGTAAGTATCATAGCCATTAATAAAGTATAGCTCATATTAACCATCTCCAATTTTTGTTGTCATGTATATATTATATAACAAAAGTCACATCATTAATACGACGTGACTTTTATTATATAATATTTATTTAATATAAAGCTTATTTTTCTGAATTTTTCGCTTCCTCTTCAACTTCTACAGGTTTACCTATTAATCGTACTATTAAGAAAGTAACCATAATTCCCATGCCAAGTACAGCTATTACTGGCATTCCTAAAGCTGCTGGTATATATCCAAATACTACTGTAACTATTGCTATTGCTATTGCATAGTAAAGTTGAGTTTTAGTATGATCTATATGATCACATGCAGCTCCCATAGAAGATAAAATTGTAGTATCTGATATTGGACAACAGTGATCACCAAATATAGCTCCTGTTAACACAGCTCCAACACTTATTATAATATACGAACTATCAGGTGATATTGAATGTGCAAGAGGTATTGCAAGTGGCATTAATATTCCCATAGTGCCATATGAAGTTCCAGTTGCAAATGAAATTATAGATCCTAGTATGAATATTATAGAAGGTAGTAAAAACTTTAATGATTTTAATACAGACTCAGGAGAACTTTTTAATATATTTATTAAGAATTGAGCTGTTCCTAGTTCTTTTATTACCCCACTTAATGACCAAGCCAAAAGAAGTATTACTCCTGTTATAACTAAAGATTTCATTCCTTCTATCCAAATATCTATTGCTTCTCCAAAAGTAAATAATTTTTGTTTTAATCCCATTATCAAAGCAACTATAGATGCAAGTAATGCTGCTTGAAATAAAACCACACTAGCATCAGCTGCTCCAAAAGCTTCTCTTATAGCAACAAAAGATATTGGAGAATTTTTTAATATTTCTATAATTGCAGTATCCTTTCCAGCCATTATAGAAACATATCCATTATAATAAAATCCTAATAACGATCCTATCATTAATACCCCTATTGGTATGATAGCATTCCATATGCTTAGCTTTATTCCTTCCTTAGGCTCTAATGCAGTCGTTTCACTTGATACCATTGGTTTTGCATTATCATCAAGAACCTTTCCTGTTTTTCTAGCTCTTCTTTCAGCTTTTAGCATAGGGCCAAACTCTCTTAGTAGTATAGCAGTAAATAGTATAAATAAAAGCATTAATATATTATAAAATCTGTAAGGTATAGTAGATACAAATATATTATATGGATTTACTGTCTGTCCTATAGCTTTATATCCATCTCTAATTAAGCTTATCTCATATCCTATCCACGTAGAAACTAATGCTATACCTGCTATTGGTGCAGCTGTACCATCAACTACAAAAGCTAATTTTTCTCTAGAAATTTTCAACTTATCTGTAACAGGTCTCATAATAGGTCCAACTATTAATGAGTTAGCATAATCATCAAAGAAAACTAAGATTCCTAGTATCCAAGTTACAATTTGTGCACTTCTAGGAGTCTTCGCTTTTTTAGCTAAAGACTCTGCTACAGCCTTAGCTCCTCCCATTTTAGAAACTAAAGCAATAAGTCCTCCAATAGTTAAACACTGAAGTATTATTCCTGCATTCCATGGATCTGCAAGCGATCCTAGTATTTTATCTATTAGAGACATGAATCCATGAAACAATGCTCCAAATATATTATGATTATTTAGTTCCAATAAGAAAGTCCCTGCTAAAACTCCTAAAAACAATGACATAACCACATTTTTAAATATAAAAGCTAGTACAATTGCAACAAGTGGTGGGAGTAAAGTGATTAGTCCATATTTTGCTGCATTTAGATCGGCTATATCTTTTCCTTCTGCAAATACAGGAGCAGATATCATAAATAACGTTAACAATATAGATAAAATAATTATTCCATAATTTTTTTTCATATTTCTCCTCCTTAATTTTACTGAATAAATATGGAGGAAAGTCTATCTCAAAATAATAAAACCTTGAGCTTACACTCAAGGTTATAGACACATATTAATAAAACTGTGTTTATAATTTTGAATGATAGCTCTCCACAAATATAAATTTGTGACAGTTATACGCATATTCTACGTATAACCAGTCATATAGCCCTTGAGTTTAGGCTATATGCTTCGGCAATATCTCCTTTCATATTGTTTCATCGTACTCACCTCTACAATACTACTAATAGATATTGCAACCTCTACCTATCCTTATTTACTCATTGCTATGATACAATAATATCTATAATTAGTCAATAGTCTTTCTCTTCTTATACTTAAATTAACTACATGTTCATTAATATTATTACTTTTTTAATAATTCTCTTATTTTAGTTTCTATATAGTCAGTTATTTCTAAATCTCCTATATAAGTGTTGTCATCTTCAAAACTTGGCTTAACTCTAAAAAAGTTTATTATAAGTTTATTTTCAACTATATAATATTCTTCAAGATGAAGGGGTGAAAATATAACTTCTATTTCATCGTATCTTGAACTTTCTTCTAAATCTTTAACCCTATCTACTATAACATCTAAATTAAGCTTTTTTAATGGCTGTACCATTAAATCAGTATATTCCAAATCTTCCATCATCCAAAGATTGTTATTCCAAAATCTTCCTTCTTTTTTATTGTTACTTGAAAATAATTCTCTATTTGTAACTGCACTTAAAGCTCTTCTAACTGATTCTGCATTAAATTCAGAGTCATAGACATAAGTAAATCCTTCCATGTTTGTAACATCATTAATGTATTTCTCTGAAACTTTTTCTTTTTCACTTGTAGATTGCCAAAAATAAAGCATAGCTTCTATTAGTTCTAGGTTTACTTTAATTCTTTGCACCTTTAACTACCTCCATAGAATATAGTTATTTTATTATTTGCCACAGCATTTTTTATATTTCTTACCACTTCCACATGGACATGGCTCATTTCTACCAATCTTTTTAACAGTAACAATTTTTGATCTTCTATATTCTTTAGTTATTTCTTTTCTTCTTTCTGCACTAAGTATTTCTTCCCATTCTGGTAATTCATATAACCAAGGGGCTTTAGCATCTAACATATTATAGTATAATTTTTCAAAATCAATATCTAAAGTTATGTTACTTTCTTCTTCTAATTCTTCAAGATTTACTTCTTTAATTAAACTTGTATTTATACCATCTATGAATCCTGCAAAACTAGTTAAATCCATATCATATTTTTTAGCTAATTCACTAACCGTTCCTGTAATGACATTATCTTTTTTAGCTAATATTTTTTCATATACATTTTTTTCTTTTTCTAAATAAGCTGTCCAAAATTTATCTGATTCTTCTTTGGTCATTTCTTTATATGCTATATCAGACCATTCTTTATATATTTTCATTATTATTTCTCCTTTCTATTATTAATTCCTTTGTAATTATAACACTTAAATTAGCTTTGTTAAATATATATTTATTCTCTAATTTAGTATTTTTACAAACAAACTATAATCTAATTTTATGCAATCTTCTTAGCCCTCAAATTAAATAGTAAGACTGCTATAGCAGCCTTACCATTCTTTAAAATTCTGCTGATTTAACTGTTCTTGGGAAAGGAATAACATCTCTAATATTACTCATTCCTGTCATATACATTATTGCTCTTTCAAATCCTAGCCCAAATCCAGCATGCTTAGTTCCACCATATTTTCTTAGATCTAAGTACCACCAATAATCTTCTAGATTCATTCCCATTTCTTTTATTCTAGCTTCTAATACATCTAGTCTTTCTTCCCTTTGGCTACCACCTATTATTTCACCTATTCCTGGAACTAATAAATCCATTGCTGCAACAGTTTTATTGTCATCATTAATTCTCATATAAAAAGCTTTTATATCTTTAGGGTAGTCTGTTACAAATACAGGCTTTTTAAATACTTCTTCTGTTAAATATCTTTCATGTTCTGTTTGTAAGTCTAATCCCCATTCTACAGGATAATCAAACTTATCATTAACTTTCTCTAAAATATCTACAGCTTCTGTATAAGTTATCGTTTCAAAATCTGAATTCACTATGTTCTCAAGTCTTTCTATTAATCCTTTATCTACAAAAGAATTAAAAAACTCCATTTCTTCTGGTGCATTTTCCATAACATATCTTATTATATATTTAAGCATGTCTTCTGCTAATTCCATATCATCTTTTAAGTCTGCAAAAGCTATTTCAGGTTCTATCATCCAGAACTCGGCAGCATGTCTTGTAGTATTGGAATTTTCTGCTCTAAAAGTTGGTCCAAAAGTATATATATTTCTAAAAGCTAATGCATAAGCTTCTCCTTCTAATTGTCCACTTACAGTAAGATTCGTTTCTTTTCCGAAAAAATCTTTTGAAAAGTCAATTTCTCCATCATCTGTTTTAGGTGTATTTAATAAATCTAAAGTTGTTACTCTAAACATATCCCCTGCACCTTCAGCGTCACTTCCTGTTATTATAGGAGTATGTACATATACAAATCCTCTATCTTGAAAAAATTTATGGATAGCATAAGCAGCTAATGAACGTACCCTAAATACTGCAGAAAAAGCATTACTTCTAGGTCTTAAATGTGCTATGGTTCTTAAATACTCAAAAGAGTGTCTTTTCTTTTGAAGAGGATATTCTGTACTTGATAACCCTTCTACTTCAATTTTTGTTGCTTTAATCTCAAATGGCTGTTTAGCATTAGGAGTAGCTTCAAGTTTTCCCTCTACAATTATTGAAGAGCTTATTGGCAATTTTGAAATCTCATTGAAATTCTGTAAAGTATCATCAAATACAACTTGAATATTTTTAAAGAAACTTCCATCATTGACTTCTATAAATCCAAAAGCTTTAGAGTTTCTTAGAGTTCTTATCCATCCTGATATAGTAACTGATTGATTAATAAACTTTTCAGTATTTCTATACATCTCTTTAATTAGTAAACTTTTCATATTTATCCTCCTTCTTAACATATAGTTTTTATAGTGTATTAATAATTTTTTGCAAAAATAAAAGCCTTTCTCCTCGAAGGGACGAAAGGCTTAGTTCGCGGTACCACCCTAATTGTCATAGAAACAACCACTCTAAAACAGTACTTAAAATACTGCTCACTTTTAACGGAGTGAATCCGTCTAAGTCTACTTTCTTCTTATAAGATTTCGATTAGAAACTCAGAGATGTTCTTCAATATAGATTTCATATCAGTCTTCCACCATCACTGATTCGCTATAATTACCTTCTATATCTACTCTTCTCATCATAGTCTTAATATAAGATCACATTAATTAGATATTATAATACTTTGGAATATTTTTGTCAAATATTTAATATATAATGTAAAGTTATATTTATCGCATTATTACAAATCTCTAAAATTATTTTAAGTTATATTCTATATAGATATTTTTCTATTTATATTCCATAACTTAATAAATACAGTACTATAAGTATATCCAAATAATTAACTATTATTTCATATTACTTAGTTAAATGTATAACTTATATACTTGTATTAAGCTTTATTTAATTTATTAAGATATTCCTTTATGATCTTCTCATATCCATTTTCTGTTGGATCATAATACGTAGTTCCAACAATATTATCTGGTAAATACTGTTGTTCTATATACCCACCCTTATAATTATGAGGATATAAGTATCCCTTTCCATTTCCTAAGTTAGAAGCTCCACAGTAATTACTTCCTCTTAAATGTAATGGAACACTTCCCATCTTTTTATTTTTTACATCTTCTAATGCTTTATCTATTCCTATATAACTTGAGTTGCTTTTTGGAGCACATGCTATATATACCGCTGCTTGGGCTAAAGGAATTCTTCCTTCAGGCATTCCAATTATATTAACAGCTTCAAAAGCAGAAACTGCTACATTTAATGCTTGAGGATCTGCATTACCAACATCTTCAGATGCACATATTATTATTCGCCTTGCTATATATTTAGGATCTTCTCCCGCATAAATCATCTTTGCAAGCCAATAAAGAGTAGCATCTGGATCTGATCCTCTCATACTTTTTATGAAGGCTGATATAGTATCATAATGTTCATCTCCATTTTTTTCATACTTAATTGCTCTTTGTTGAACACATTCTTGTATTATATCTAAAGTTATCTTTATAACTCCATTTTCATCAGGTAGTGTAGTTAAAACTCCTAATTCCAATCCATTTAAAGCTATCCTAGCATCACCATTAGAGATATTAATTAAATGTTCTAAAGCATCTCTTTCCATTTCTATGTTAAATTCACCTAGACCTTTGTCTTTATCTTTCAAAGCTCTTAGTATAGCTATCTCAATCTCTTTATCGCTAAGAGCTTCTAATTTAAAAATCATAGATCTTGAAATAAGAGCTTTATTAACTTCAAAATATGGATTTTCAGTAGTAGCTCCTATTAAGATTATAGTTCCATTTTCAACATATGGAAGTAATGCATCCTGTTGACTTTTATTAAATCTATGTATTTCATCTACAAATAATATAGTTTTTTGATTATACATACCTATTCTTTCTTTAGCTCTATCAACGACTTCCCTAATTTCCTTTATTCCAGAAGTAACTGCATTTAGTTGATCGAAGTGCAACTTAGTAGTATTTGCAATTACTTTTGCTAAAGTTGTTTTACCAGTTCCAGGAGGCCCATATAAAATAATTGAACTTATTTTATCAGCCTTTATAGCTCTATATAAAAGCTTATCTTTTCCAATAATATGACTTTGTCCTATATATTCTTCTAATGAAGTTGGTCTAATTCTGTCTGCTAATGGTGAAGATTTTTCCAAGCTTCTTTCTGCACTAAGAGTAAATAAATCCATTATATCACACTCCAAAATATCTCCTTTTGTTCATTATACCAAAAAACTCTTATCAACAAAAATCAATGTTGATAAGAGCTATTTTTCACTGATAACAAGATGATACTACCTTTGTTTTATAATTTATCTCACAAATCTTCCTGTAATAGGATATGAATAATCTATACCATCTACTACCCTTACCACTGCTACTATTGGTAGTATAACTGCTAAAGCTGATAATATCAGCATCATAGGAATTCCAATCAAGATTATACTTAGTATTAAGCTTATTGCAAACCCCACAAATATTCCTATATGAAAAGCCAATGCTTCTTTTGCTTGTTGTTTTACGAAAAAATCATTAGAAACTAATAGTACCACTAATGGCGCTATTATAGGCAACGCTATAAAACCTCCTAAATGACACAAAGCACATAATAGTTTTTGTTCTGTAGTTAGCATCTATTCCAGTACCTCCCTTTTATCAAGCACTAATATATTATAATATATGTCCGCCTACATTAAAAGGAGAAAAACATTTATTCTTTTAATTAATATCTACGCTTTTATCTATAGGAATACTAACAATGAATTTTGTTCCTTTACCAATTTTACTTTCTACATCTATGTTTCCTTTGAAAGATAGTACTATATGCTTAACTATAGCAAGTCCTAGTCCAGTACCTCCTACTTGTTTGGACCTAGCCTTATCTACTGTATAGAATCTTTCAAATAGTCTAGAAAGATGTTCTTCTTCAATACCTATGCCCGTATCTGACACTTTTATATATACATTAACATCATCATTATAAGCCTCTATTTTTACCTTTCCTCCATCGGGAGTATACTTTATCCCATTGTCAACTAAGTTTATAATCATTTGCTTAAACCAGCTTCTATTACCTTTTATATGTGGAATATCTTCTTGTATTTTATTTTCTAAAATTATATTTTTCTGGTTAGCTATTTCATTAAGTAATTTTAATGTTCTATCTATTGATTTATTTATATCAATATCTTCTTGTGAAACTAAATTATTTTCATTTTCTATCTCAGAAAGTGTTAGTAAATCTTGTATAAGAGAAGTTAGTCTACTAGCCTCTATATCTATTATTCCTAGAAATTTATCTCTTATTGCTGAATTCTCAGCAGCACCTTCTTTTAAAGTTTCTACAAATCCTTTTATAGAAGTAAGTGGTGTTTTTAACTCATGAGAAACATTAGCTACAAATTCTTTTCTCATATTTTCAAGTTTTCTTATTTTAGTTACATCCTGAAGTATTATTACCATTCCTAAAATTCTAGTAGGATCGTTATTTAATCTTATAAGATTTGAATGAAAGCTAAGTACCTTATATTCTGGATTAAATATTTCTATCTCACTTTCTAATGTCTTGCTTTCATTTACCAAAGTTCTAACTATTTTACTCAAATCATCGTTTCTTATAGATTCTAATATATGTTTTCCTCTGACTTCCTTCTCTTGCACTCCAAACATCTCTTCTGCTGCAGGGTTAACTAGTATTATTTGTTTAGAATTATCAAGAGCTATTACTCCATTTAGCATACTTGTTAATATAGCCTTCATCTTAGTATTACTCTCTTGTAACTCATCTATGGTGTTTTCAAGCTTTATACTCATAGTATTAAAGTTTTCTGAAAGCTCATCTAGCTCATCATCAGTTCTTGAATGAATTCTTTGTCTATAGTTTCCTGTAGAAATTTTCTTAGTAATTGATGTAAGCTGTTTTATCGGATCTGTAACTTTTTTTATATACCTAAATCCGAGTAATAAAGAAACCGTAAGTCCAGAAAGTATAGAAATTGCCTGATATTTTATCAACATAATTTCCATATTTGGAATACTTTCTAACTCGGGAACGGTAATTTTAAATAAACTAAAAGATAATATTCCAGTTATAGATACTCCTATTATCAGAAGTATAACAAACGTTAAAAAAATTCTTTTTTGCATAAAGTATCTCCTTATTTCATCTTATATCCTATGCCTCTTATAGTTTCTATATATCTAGGATTCTTGTCATCATCTTCTATTTTCTTTCTTAAATGCCTTATGTGAACATCTACAGTTCTAGTTTCTCCAAAGTAATCATATCCCCATATTTCATCTAATAAGAAATTTCTAGATAAAACTTTTCCTCTATTTTTAGCAAGCATTCTCAAGAGCTCAAACTCTTTTAAAGTAAGTTCTAGCTTTTCTCCTCTTTTAGTTACTTCATGCTTTTCGTTACTTATAGTTATATCTCCAATTTTTATTATATTCTCTACTTCTTTAGTTCTTCCATCATTATTTCTTCTTAAGACAGCTTTTATTCTTGCTATTAACTCTCTCACGCTAAAAGGTTTTGTTATATAGTCATCTGCACCTATCTCAAGCCCTACTATTTTATCAGCCTCATCATTCTTAGCTGTAAGCATAATTATAGATATATTTTCTGTCTCTTTATCATTTTTGATCTTCTTACATACTTCTACTCCATCCATTATTGGTAGCATCAAATCTAGTACTATTAGATCAGGATTTTCTTGCTTAGCCTTAGTTATAGCCTCTTTACCATCAAGTGCTGAAATAACTTCATATCCATTATTTTCCAAATTGAATTTTACAAGTTCTATTATATGTTCTTCATCATCAACCACAAGAACTTTTCCATAGCTCATATTCATGCCTCCTAATCTTATTTTAACTGTATTATTGCTGCCATCCTTCCTGTTATTCCATTTTCCTTTCTATAGGAAAAGAAAATATCACTATTACAACTAGTACATACTTCACTTATTATGATATTTCTACACGGTACTCCGCTTTCCTCCAAGACTACTTTATTAGCCTCCCAAAGATTAAGCTTCCATTTCCCTTCACCTGTTGGTTTTAACACGTTAGAAACACTTGTAAAATTTGTGTTAAATCTTTTATATACATCCGCTCCTACTTCATAACAACATTGCCCTATAGACGGTCCTATTCCTACAAGTATATCATTAGGATCTGAAGAATAGTTTTTCTTCATAATATCTATCATTTTTCCAGAGATTTTATCTACTGTTCCTCTCCATCCTCCGTGAGCAAGTCCTACTACCTTTTTTACTTTATCTAAAAAAAATATTGGCACACAATCAGCAAAAAAGGTGAATAGCATGACATCTGGTTCATTTGTAACCAATCCATCTATGTCTTTATAATCTTTATTTTTTACTAATCCTTTACCTATATCTTTATTAGTCACAATTTTTATATCTGTTTTATGAACTTGATCTGATAAAACAGCTCTATCTATAGTGTTTTCAAATACATCACATATTATTTTAAAATTTTCTATTACGTTTTCTCTATTATCATCTGTTTTAAGTCCTAAGTTTAAGCTATTAAAAGGTGATTTACTTAATCCACCTATTCTAGTAGTAAATCCGTGATTAACTAAATGTGTTTCTTCAAACTCGGGTATTATAAAATATTTCACACCTTTTTTTTCTATTAGTTTAAATCTTTCTTCATGTATCAAGCTATTCACTCTCCTTCGCATTTAATGATCATAATACTAGAATAAATATTAAAAATAAAGGACTCTAAAGAGTCCTATTAAGTCTTATTTCTCATCTAAAAGTTTCTTAAGTTCATCCATAAAAGTATTTAAGTCTTTAAATTGTCTATATACAGATGCAAATCTTACATATGAAACTTCATCTACATTTTTAAGTTTATTCATAACCATTTCACCTATATGGTTGCTAGTTATCTCTTTTTCCATAGAATTAAAGAGATTTTTTTCTATTTCATCTACAATATCTTCCATTTGTTTAATAGATACTGGTCTTTTTTCACAAGCCCTTATAATTCCTGTAAGTAGCTTACTTCTATTATAGGCTTGTCTGTTACCGCCTTTCTTTATAACTATCAAAGGTATTTCTTCTATTTTCTCGTAAGTAGTGAATCTCTTATTACACTTAGCACACTCTCTCCTTCTTCTTATAGATTGTCCTTCCTCAGTTGGTCTTGAGTCTACTACTCTTGATTCAAAATAATCGCAATAGGGACACTTCATATGTTCTCCCCCTTTATAAGGTACTTTTATATACTAAGATTATAATATATTTCATATGGCATGTCTAACTATTCTGTATAAATGTTAGTTAATATAGTGATTTAAAAATTATAAAACATGACTTTAATATTTAAATAAAAAATCCTTAACATGAAGTTGAAGCTAAGTTAAGGATTTTTTATTTAAAATACTATGCTATTCTTCGTAATTTATACTTTCTTCTAGATTTTGTGTTAAATCTACAAGTATAACATCACTACCTATTCTAACTATATTTTGCCAGTTAATAATGTAATCTTGATTTCTACCGAATAATCCTAAAATTTTACCTGGACCTGGTATCATTATAGATTCTATTCTTCCTTCTTTTAAATTAACCTCTATGTCTGATATAAGTCCAAGCTTTGTACCATCTCTTACATTTATAACCTCTTTTTCTCTTAAATCAGATGTTTTTATCATTGCCTCACCTTCTTATTTTTTAAGTTCTTTGATACTATATATACTAGTTACTTGTCTCAAAATATTACTAATATTTTTATTTTATAAGTGGGCAATTAATAACTTAAATTTATATAAGTTTTTTCATATGTCTTAAAGCTGTTTTTTCTAATCTTGAAACTTGTGCTTGTGATATTCCTATTTCCTCTGCCACTTCCATTTGTGTTTTACCCTCAAAAAATCTTAAATTGAGTATTAGTTTTTCTCTATCATTAAGTCTTCTTATAGCTTCTCTTAAAGCAATTCCCTCTAACCATACTTCATCTTCATTTTTTTCATCACTTACTTGATCCATAACATATATAGCATCTCCACTATCATTATAAATAGGTTCAAATAGTGATATAGGATCTTGTATAGCGTCTAAAGCAAATACTACCTCTTCCTTTGGCACGCCAAGTGCTTCTGCTATCTCAGATACAGTAGGTTCTTTAGAATTTTTATTGATCAGTTGTTCTCTTGTTTGAAGCGCTTTATAAGCTATATCTCTTAAAGATCTACTTACTCTAATAGAATTATTATCTCTAAGATACCTTCTTATCTCACCTATAATCATAGGAACTGCATAAGTAGAAAATCTAACGTTATGTGATAAGTCAAAATTATCTATTGCCTTCATTAGTCCTATGCATCCCACTTGGAACAAATCATCAACGTGTTCTCCTCTTTTGTTAAACCTTTGAATAACACTGAGTACTAGTCTCAAGTTTCCTTTTATAAACTCTTCACGTGCACTCATATCACCTGCATGTATTCTGTCAAAAAGTTTTCTCATTTCTTTATTCGTTAAAACTGGTAGTTCTGATGTATTAACACCGCATATTTCTACTTTGTTTATATGCATATATGTTATTCATCCTTTCATGATGTTTTGCCCCTTTTTCCTTTAAAAATTATTACCTTATTTCATATTTTTATTCAAATTTTGATACGTAAATCATTAGAATTTACAGTTATATTTTGGTAATAAAAAATGTTAGCCTATAAAGCTAACATTTCCACATATTTTATACCATTTTATTAATTTCTTTTTGTAATCTTTTTATAATTCTTTTTTCTAGCCTAGATATGTATGACTGAGAAATCCCAAGCATATCTGCTACTTCTTTTTGAGTTTTTTCAGCACCATTGATTAATCCAAATCTCAATTCCATTATTTTTCTTTCTCTATTATTAAGTTTTCCTATTGCTTGACTAAGCAAATCCCTATCTATTTCTTCTTCTAGATATTTGAATATAATATCATTTTCTGTTCCTAAAATATCCGACAATAATAATTCATTCCCATCCCAGTCTACATTAAGTGGTTCATCAAATGATATCTCCGTTTTAACTTTACTATTTCTTCTCAAATACATAAGTATTTCATTTTCTATACATTTTGAAGCATATGTAGCTAATTTAATCTTTTTATCTGGATTAAATGTATTAACAGCTTTTATAAGCCCAATTGTTCCTATAGAAACTAAATCTTCTACTCCTACCCCTGTATTTTCAAACTTTCTAGCTATATATACAACTAATCTTAGATTTCTTTCAATTAATATAGGTCTTACAGTATCATCTTCTTTTAATTTAGCTAATAAAAAGCTTTCTTCATCTTGAGTAAGAGGTGGAGGCAATACCTCGCTTCCTCCAATATAGTGAACTTCTTCTTCCTTAAAAATTTTAATTTTTCTTAGAAGTTTAATATAGTAGATTCTTGACAATAATTTCAATTTGTTAATCAAAGTCAGTGCCATTGCAGTTCCCCCTTCATGTTAGTATCTCAGGATGTAAAAGAGCTACATACTCTTTATCATTAGATAAGGTATCATTATATATACCTATAACAACCTCACCTATAAGTGTACTTCTTTCTGACTTTACTATCACTTTATCTGGTTTAAATCCCAAAAGTAATCCATTTTCTTTACCTAGTGATTTATATGGTATTATTCTAAATTTCATTTGATTTGAAGCACAGCTCATAGTGTCTACCACAGCATCTAAGCTATTTTCTTTATATTTTAAAAATATATTCTGTATAGAGTCTGGTAGTATATCTTTTATAGCTAAAAATTCAACAACAATAACAGGTATTTTAGATATAGGATCTTTTAAAGAATTTCCGGTATCTAAAAGTGCGGTTACTTCTATCTCTTTCCCATTTAAATTTATTATTACAGGGAAAAATGCTCTTCTTTTATTATTTTTATTTTCTACATATTCCCAAACTATTTGAAATAAAATCCATATAAGGACTACAGAAATTATTAAAAATTTAAGTTGAAAATTTGCTATATAAAAAATTCCTCCTCCTACATATGTCTCTATATCTGCTATATAAAATAAAGCTAAAGATGTTCCTGCAAAAGCAAAAGCTACTAGATAAAAAGCTGATATTACTTTTATAAATGATCTAGATTTTTTTGGATTAAAAGCTATCATTATTATTATTATAGAAGTAGCTAATTTAAAAGAAAATCTAGCCATAAATATAAGCGATGGATAAAATACTACAAATGTATATAATGCTCCAATTAAAGATGCCATTAGTAATCTTATCTGTGTCGTATGCACCTTTAAAAACTTTTTAGTTATAAAAAGAATGATATAATTTATAGCTAAATTTTCTAATAAGAGGTATTCAGCATATATATACAATAGTTTAGTACCCCCTTTGTAAAGCTAGTCTTACTTATTACTTCTATTCTTTAAGTATTGAAATTATGACTATTATATAATATATTTTTTTAAAATTGTGTCATTTACTGAAGTCGAAAAAAAAACCTTTCTAGAATTATCTAGAAAGGTTTATCTATCTCTTCTCCTTAAGAAAGTTGGTATGTCCAAGTCATCACTATCTAAAGTTTTGCTTTCATTAGTAGGAATTGGTTTTGATGTTTCTTCTTTTTTCTCTATATTTTTTTGTTCAGTTATAACAACTTTTTCTTGTTTACCGTCAAATCCTGTAGCTATAACAGTTATTTTTAATTCATCTTTAAGATTTTCATCTACTCCTGCTCCAAATATTATATTAGCATCTGGATCTACAGATTGTCTTATAAGATCTGCGGCTTCATTAACTTCAAATAACCCTAGATTTGGTCCGCCAGTTATATTTAGTAAGACACCCTTTGCTCCTTCTATAGATGTTTCTAATAAAGGACTGTGTATGGCTTGTTTAGCAGCTTCAGTCGCTCTGTTTTCTCCACTTGCTTTTCCTATACCCATATGAGCTAGACCCTGATCATACATTATTGTCTTTACATCAGCAAAATCTAAATTTATAAGTGCTGGAACAGCTATAAGATCAGATATACCTTGAATACCTTGTCTTAATACATCATCAGCCATTTTAAAAGCATCTACTATAGATGTTTTCTTTTCTGCCACTTGTAAAAGCCTATCATTAGGAATAGTTACTAGAGTATCCACTCTACTTTTTAACTCTTCTACTCCTCTTTCAGCATGTATCATTCTTCTTCTACCTTCAAATATGAAAGGTTTAGTTACAACTCCAACAGTAAGTATTCCTAGTTCTTTAGCAACTTCAGCAACTATAGGAGCAGCTCCTGTTCCTGTTCCTCCTCCCATTCCTGCTGTTATAAATACCATATCCGCCCCTTGTAATGCTTCCATTATATCATTTCTGCTTTCTTCTGCAGCTTTCATTCCAACATCAGGATTTGCTCCTGCTCCTAATCCTCTAGTAAGTTTTTCTCCTATTTGTAGCTTTGTTTCAGCCTTTGAAGAGTGAAGTGCTTGTTTATCTGTATTTATCGAAATAAACTCTATTCCTTTTACTTCATTTTCTATCATTCGATTTACAGCATTATTTCCTCCACCTCCAACACCAATAACTTTTATATGAGCAAACTGTTCCATATCAACATCAAAATCAAACACGTTATGACCTCCCTATGTATAAAATTAAATCTTTAGTAAAAGTTAATTCATAGTTGACATCATTTATTATAAATATATAAATAATGTCTAGAGTTTTAATCAATGATGCCATTTATTATACTGTCTTTAAATTAGCTTACCTTAAGATTATTATTAAAATTTATTTATTATACAATCTTTATTAATTGTTATTTTCTACATTTATATCATGCCTTAAGTGGTCATTCCCCCTCTAAATTTTACACATTTATTTAAATTTGTTATTATCAAATACTTTCTAATATTTGGCCTATAAATTTCTATTCTAAAAATCGGCATAGGTATTCATATTTTTGTTTATTTATATATTAATTCAATATAATTAATGAATTCCCTTTTTTTATCTAAATTAAATACATTATTTTTATATTAATTAGAGTTTTTTTTGTTGAATACATATCTTCTAATAATCGCAAAGTTTTGAAATAATCTTCCTCCAAAAGCAAATATGGCTGCATAATAAAGAGGTACTCCTAATCTATCACCTACATATGCTAAAAATGCAGCTAATATAGCATTTCCAAAAAATCCTGATACAAATATTCCTGTATTGAACTTTCCTTCCATCATAGCTCTTATTCCACCAAAAACAGAGTCCATACAAGCTAGTATCGCTACTGACATATATAGGGAATAACTAGCAGAATATGTTATCGGTAGATATATACCAATAATAGCACCTACTAAAATTCCAATAATAGCTAAAATCATATTATTCACCTTCTTTTATGGGTTTCACATATTTAAATTCTGAATCCCTCCAATAATACTTAGGGATAAATACTTCATCCTTAATTTCTGTATCTACTTTTATCTTGTAGACTTCTTTTAATGTCCAACCATAGCTTTGAGGAGCACTTATTGCTGCATATAAAGCCTTAGGATCTCCAATTGCAGTAATAACAAATGGATTTGCAGAACTTCGTTTATTTATTCTAATAATAGGACCTCCACATTTGATCTCAGATCTTGATAGTACTCTTTGACCATTAATACTAATAGCTTCTGCTCCTGCTTTTTTCAGGTCATTTAGTATAACCTGAATATCTCCATCGTGTATTATATCTTGATTTACATCTTTTCCTAATATTTCTTTGTTATCATTATCTGATATTACTACTTTTATTCCTGGTCCTGTAAGATCTTCTAGTCCTCCAATGATCTTTAAATCATTAACTTGCTTTTCTATAACTTCTTCTATAGATTTATCATCAGATATTAAAGCTTTCTTTACATTTTGTAGTTCTAAGCTTTTGCTTTCAACTAATTTGTTCAAATCATCAATTTCTTTTCTAGAATTTTCTACCTCATTTTTCATAACTTCTATTGAATTAAGAGAAACCAAATCATAATCTTCAATATTTTGCTTCATTTGTAATGACAGTAAAATTCCTAATAATATTGACAATAATGTAAGTGATATCTTGATTTTTTTATTTTGTTTTATCATTATTAACCCCTCCTAAAGGGTTAGTTATCTATTTTGTTGCTCTTCTGAAGGTTTTGAATATATAAAATCTTTTACTCTTTTATATCTAGGTATAACAATATTTTTATCCTGTTTAATATTGACCTGTAAGTTAAATCCTTTTTCCATATACCATATGATTCCGCCCTTTACTCTAAGTGCACTTTCTAAATCTTCAGACTTTCCTATTGCTTTTATTACGAAAGGTGCTCCAAAAGATACCCCATTAATTTCAATGTGATTTCCAGCTGGAACTATTTCTGTAAATGACGTATATCTCTGATCATTTATTGATATGGCCTCAGCCTCTGCAGCATTTAAAATATTTATAACTTGTAATAAAAGCTCATAATTTTGAACTATTGTACTTTTATCATCACCAAGTTTAACATCGGCAGGAGGATCATCAATTTGAATAGTAATTCCTTTTCCTTTTAAATCTTCATATCCACTTAGCATTTTATATTTTTGTATATCTTTATAAAGATTTTCTAAAAAAGTATCTTTATCTGCCTCACCTTTTTCATATTGTGCAACTTTTTTTTCAAGTTCGTCTAACTCTTTTCTCATTTTTTCTCTTTCATCTTTAAGCTTCTTATATTCTATAGCTATCTGCTTAGATCTTTGTGTAGGAATGACATTGGAATCTAGATTTTCTACTGTTTTAAATTGTATAGCTAATACTATTCCTAAAATAACACAAACTGCAGTTATAGCTATTTTACTTCTAATATTATTCATTATTACTACTATCCTCCCATTTGCCATCCTGCTCTACAATAGCATATTTACCTCTATTAAGATATATCTTTGAAGCTTTTCTGTTCTTAGCTTTTAGATCTTCAAATATTCTCTTAATATAATCTACTTTATATTTTACATTATCTAATACACCAAATGCAACTTTTGTACCTGTTTTCATTTCTATTGTCATACTTGAACCTTCTTCAAATGTAATCATACTAATGTTTTTCTTAAAATTATTTTGATCAATCTCTTCCAAAAATTCCTTCATACTAGAGAGTTCAATTTTATTTTTATATCTTATCTCATTTCCTATGGATGGATTTATTAAGTCTAATCCTTCTACTTTAACTAATATATCATTTTTTTCGCTAGATATGATGTCTAAAATTTTACCATTTTTGTCTATATAAATATAAGAAGAATTATATGCTATAGCAGCAATTTCCTTACTTTCTGTAATATCTATTAATATTTTATTTGGTAATTCTCTCTTAACATCAGCAGATTTTATATATGGATGAATGAATAAGCTTTCTTTAGCATCACCTGTATTAACTTTAAAGATATTTTCATCCAAAATAATACCTGAAGCCATTACTACAGTGTCTTTATCTAATACTTTATTTCCTTTAACTTCAATTTTAGAAATATTAAATAGAGGTGTTTTTGTAACAACTATAAACAGCAAAGATATCATCAATATTAACAATACAAAATTTAGCCTCTTTTTTTTTGTTTTTATCTTTTTATCTACTTTACTGCTAGTTTTCATTGAATTATCTCCCCCACAAGCTTGTCCTTCTAAAAAAGCAGCTCTAAGCTGCTTTTATATCTTGGTAATTTTTGCATCTAGTGCCTTAAGTTTATTCTCAATATCATCATATCCTCTTTCGATATGGTAAATGTTTTCAATCTCAGTTACCCCATTTGCAATAAGTCCTGCTAATATAAGTGCTGCTCCACCTCTTAAATCTTTTGCAGCAACTTTAGCTCCTGTTAACCCTTCTACGCCTTGTATTACAGCAACTTTTCCCACAGTTTTAATATTAGCTCCCATCCTAATTAATTCTTCAGCATGCTTAAATCTATTTTCAAATACTGTTTCATTAATTACACTAGTTCCATTTGATATACTTAATAATGACATCATTTGTGCCTGCATATCAGTTGGAAATCCTGGATATGGTAAGGTTTGTACATTTTCAATAGCTTTCACTCTCTTAGGCCCTATTATTTTAAGAGCCGTACAGTTTGTATAAATTTGACAACCTACCTCTCTAAGCTTAGCTATCATTGATTGTATATGTTCTACCTCTATATTTTTAAGAATAACTTCACCACCAGTAATAGCCGAAGCTACCATATAAGTACCTGCTGCTATTCTGTCTGGTATCACCGTATGTTCTGCACCATTAAACTTCTCAACTCCATCGATTCTTATAATACTAGTTCCTGCTCCATATACTTTACATCCAATAGAGTTTAAAAAATTTTGTAAGTCCAATATCTCAGGTTCTCTTGCTGCATTTCTAATTACAGTGACTCCTTTAGCTTTTACTGCTGCCAGCATTATATTTTCAGTTGCGCCAACACTGGGATAATCAAGCTGTATGTCACATCCTGTTAAATTATCAGCTTTACAATGTAAGTGTCCATGGGATTCTTCTATACTTACACCCATTTGTCTAAGAGCTTTTAAATGTAAATCTATAGGTCTAGGTCCTAATTCACAACCACCAGGATAACTTATAGTTACTTCTCCAAATCTACTAATCATTGCTCCCATCAAAATTATCGAAGATCTCATTTCTCTTACTAATTCTTCTGGTATATATATCTTTGATATATGTCTAGAGTCTACAGACATAACTCCATCCATTCTATCTACTTTGCATCCAATAGATAATAATATTTTTTCCATTATATCTACATCTCTAAGATTTGGAGTGTTAAATATAACATTGTTATTGTTATTAATTACTGTCGCAGCTAGAATAGGTAGAACAGCATTTTTTGCTCCGATTATAGATACCTCTCCTATCAGCTTCTTGCCACCTTCAATTATATATTTGCTCATTTTCACACCTCCAAGATATGACCTAAACTATGTTTAAAACAGTATATAGTCATTTTATGCATATCTATAGAAGGTGTTACACAATATTAGTTATTTATATATCAATTAGGGCACTAGCTCTTTTATTATATTTACTATTCTTTCACTGGCATCTATAATTCCTATCTTTTTGCTATTATAAGCCATATTAGATAATTTTTCTTTATCATCTAATACTTCTTTTATTGTTTTTGTTAACTTATTATCTGTCAAATCTTTTTCAAGAATAACTATACTAGCTCCAGCTTTTTCTAATGCTTTAGCATTATACTCTTGATGATTTTCTGCAGTGTATGCTTTTGGAATCAATATAGTAGGGACTCCTACAGCAGTAACTTCTGCTATGGTTATTGCTCCACCACTAGTTATAGCTAAATCAGCAATAGCAAGAGCCTTAGGCATTTCAAAGAAATACGGTACAACATTTATATTACTTGACAACTCATCTATTCCATTACTTTTTAACTCTTTCATAAAACTTTCATGAAATCTTTTACCAGTCACATGTAATACTTGAATATCATCATTATCATGATTATCTATAATAAATCGCAACATTGCATCATTTAACTTTTTCTGACCACCGCTTCCTCCAAAACATAGGATAAAAGGTTTGTTTTGATCAACTTTCAAATCTTGATATGCTTTTTCTTTATCGATGGTTAATATATCTTTTCTGATTGGATTTCCAGTTATTATCACCTTTTCTGACTTTTTAAAATATTTTTTACATTCCTCAAAACTTCCAGCTACTTTACTTACAAATTTAGATAAAATTTTATTAGTAACTCCAGGGAATGCATTTTGTTCATGTATTAATGTAGGTATTTTCTTTAAAGATGCTAACAATACAACTGGACCGCAAACATATCCACCAGTGCCTATGACAATGTCTGGTTTAAATTCTTTTATAACCTTTTTAGCATCATTAAGTCCTAGAAAAAGTTCTTTTATAGATTTAACAGTATCTTTTGATAATTTTCTAGAAAATCCTTTTACTCTAATAGTTTTAAATTTAAGTCCTTCTTTAGGTACTAATTCAGATTCCAATCCTCTTTCAGTTCCTACATAAAGTATTTCAGCATTTTTATATTCTTCTTTTATTTTTTTTGCTATAGCCAAAGCTGGATATATGTGTCCTCCAGTTCCTCCTCCTGTAATTAGTACTTTCATGATTTATTTCAACTCCTATCTAATTGTGAATGTCTAGATATATTTAGAAGCACACCAGCTGCTGCCATGTATATCATTAAAGATGTACCACCATAACTAATGAAAGGTAGAGGTATACCTGTAGCAGGCATTGATGATGTAACAACAGCTATATGGATAAGCGCTTGTATCGTAATAAGTGATACTATTCCAGATGCTAATAAACATCCGAACAAGTCTTTAGCTCCCAAAGCTATCTTTATTCCTCTCCAAACAACTAGCAAAAGTAAAAGCATGACAGTCAGACATCCTATAAATCCCAATTCTTCTCCTATTATAGAAAATATAAAGTCATTATAAGGTTCTGGTATGTAAAAAAACTTTTGTCTACTTTTACCTAGTCCTAATCCAAATATTCCACCTGATCCTAGCGCATATAAAGACTGAACAACTTGCCATCCACTACCTACTCTATCAGCAAATGGATCAAGGAATGTAGTAACTCTTTTTATTCTGTATCTTTCGCCAGCAGGAGTAAAGGGCTGAAGTATAGCCAAGGTAAGCATTATAAACCCAGTTATACCAACCGTCGAAAGATGTGATATCTTTGCTCCTCCTATAAAGAATATTATAACAAGTGTAAATGCTAAAGTTGCACTTGTTCCTAAGTCTTTTTGAAGTATAATAAGGCCACAAGAGAACCCTATTACCATCATAGCTGGTATGAATCCTTCTTTAAAGCTCTGCATTTTTTCTTTTCTCTTGGCCAAAAAAGCTGAAAGAAATATAATAGATCCTAGCTTCATAGCATCAGATGGCATGAAATTTATGACTCCTAAATCTACCCATCTTCTTGCCCCATTGTATTCTCTCCCAAGTGGTGTGAATATTAGTAGACATAGTATAGTAGCTCCAAAAAATATTAACTTTGAAAGTTTTCCTAATTTCCAATAGTCAAAGTTCATAAAAACTATCATAGCTATTAACCCTAGTATACTAGCTACAAGTTGCTTTTTTAAAAAATGATATCCATCTTGCATTTTGTATAATCCATCAGGCCAGCTTGAACTAAAAACCATGATAATTCCTATGAATACTAATAATATCACAGAAATCATTAAAGTAAAATCACAGGCTTTTCTTTTTGCCATTATTAGGCCTCCCTTAACAGTTTTACTTCCTTTTTAAAAACTCTTCCTCTTTCCTCATAGCTCTCAAACATATCCCAGCTTGCACATGCAGGAGAAAGTAACACATTATCTCCCTCATTTGATATTTCAAAAGACTTTTGAACTGCTTCTTGAATAGTTTCTACTATATATATATTGCTAAATTTTTTGTTTATTGCTGTATTTTTTATTTTTTCTGCTGTTTCCCCTATTAAAATTAGAGCTTTAACTTTATTATCAAAGCTATCTACAAAGTCATCAAAACTTCCACCTTTATCCATTCCACCAGCTATAAGAATTATAGGGCTATTTATAGCTTCTATAGCTTTTATAGAAGCATCTGGATTAGTTCCTTTAGAATCATTGAAATATCTTACTTTTTTTATTTCGTCTACAAATTCTAATCTATGTTCTACTCCCTCAAAGTTCATTAGCACATCTGATATCACATCTATACTAACTCCCATTACCCAGGCAATAGCTACTGCTGATAATGCATTCTCTAAATTATGTTTTCCTGGAATTTTTATATGGTCTAAAGATATTACATTTTTAATATTTTTTCCATCATTCACAACTATATAATTATCTTTTACATAAACACCTTTGCTTAAAACATTACTCGAGCTAAAAAATATCAAATTACCACTAGTATATTTTTCCATAGATCTAAGTATATGATCATCATAGTTTAATATGGTAAAATCATCTTTATCTTGATTTCGAAATACTTTTTGTTTAGCTTTAATATAGTTTTCAATAGTTTTATGCCAATTTAAATGATCTGGAGTTATATTTGTTATTAAGCTAACTTTTGGCTTAAACTTTTTTGTGCTATCTAATTGAAAACTACTAGCTTCTATAATAAAAACATCATCATCATGAGAATTAACAACTTCCCATAATATTCCTACTCCAATGTTTCCTGTAACATGTGTACCAAATCCTGCTTTTTTAAATATCTCTCCAGTAAGAGAAGTTGTTGTTGTTTTACCATTAGTCCCTGTTATAGCTATAAATCTATTTTTAGAAATTCTGTATGACAATTCAATATCAGTTATAACTTCTATTCCTTTGCTCTCTGCATTTTTTATTATAGGAATATCCAATGGAATTCCTGGACTTTTTATTATTAAGTCAATTTTTTCTAAATCTACATCATTACTACCTAATACATACGTAATATGTATATCTTTTAATTCCTCTATATACTCTTTAAGTTCTTCTTCTTTCTTCATATCTGTTACTATTACATTAGCTCCTAGCTTACTTAGAGCTTTAGACGTGGACACACCACTTACAGCTAATCCTAGTACAAGTATATTTTTATCTTTTAAGTTCATATATTCCACCTACTTTATGCAAATTTAACTTAAGCTATATACTCCTATTAAACACAAAACAACTGTTACAATCCAAAAAACTGTAACTACTTTTGTTTCTTTCCATCCTTTTTGTTCAAAATGATGATGTAAAGGACTCATTAAAAATACTCTCTTTCCAGTTAATTTAAAAGAAGTAACTTGAATAATAACTGAAAGTGCTTCTGCAAAATATATACCACAAACTATAGGTATTATAAGTGGTAGATTTAATAATACCGCTATTCCAGCTACAGCTCCTCCTAGAGCCATAGAACCAGTATCCCCCATAAAAACCTTCGCAGGATATGAATTATGCTTTAGAAACCCTAAACAAGCTCCACCTAAAGCTGCTGAAAATATTGCGACACTGTTCATTCCCATATTTAAAGCAATTAAGCTAAAGAATGATAGTATTATCAAAGTAACTCCTGATGCTAATCCATCTAGTCCATCTGTTAAATTAGCACTATTTACTGTAGCTACAACAACAAAAGCTATAAAAGGCACGTAAAGCATTCCCAAATCTATAGTTCCATTTATAAAAGGTACTATTATTTTAGTCCCTAAAATTGAATTATTTGATTGATAAACTGCTAATATAACAGCTAAGGCAATTTGCCCTATAAGTTTTTGATATGCTTTTAATCCTAATGATCTTTTTAAAACAACCTTTATAAAATCATCTATAAATCCAATTAGTCCAAATCCTATTGTTGACAAAATGAGGACTTTCATGTCTTGATTAAATAATCCAGTCGTTAATACAGTAATTAATAATGCTATCACTATTATGATTCCACCCATAGTAGGTGTTCCACTTTTTTTATAATGTGTTTTTGGACCTTCTTTCCTTATGCTTTGACCTACCTTAAGTCTTTTCAAAGCTGGTATCAATAATGGCCCTAATATTAAAGTTATAATGAAAGAAACTACTATGACTCTTATAATATCTTTATAGTCTGACATGTTACTTCTCCTCTCTAGTTTATAGTTAATCTTTTTAACAATTTATTTTAAATCTTTCAGTACTTCTAGTACAATTTCTCTCTCATCAAAAGGAAGTACTTTTTCTCCAATAATAGTATATGTTTCATGACCTTTTCCTGCAAGTAAAATTACGTCTTTAGATCTATTATTTTCTATTGCATATTTTATTGCTTCTTTCCTATCTACTATTGAAACATACTCACCATTTGTTTTTTTCAAACCTTTTATAATGTCATCAATTATTTTTTGCGGGTCTTCTGTTCTAGGATTATCCGATGTTACTATAGATAAGTCAGCATACTTTCCAGCAATTTCACCCATAATTGCTCTTTTTGAATTATCTCTATCTCCACCAGCGCCAAATACTAATATCTTTCTTCCTTCTGCAAATTCATCTATTGATTTTAGGACCTTTTCAAGAGCATCTGGAGTATGTGCAAAATCGATTATAACAGTAAAGTCCCTATTAGTAGGTACAACTTCGAATCTTCCTTTAACACCTTCTATAGCATTTAAGCCCTTTTTAATATCTTCAAGTGATATTCCATACGCATATGCACATGATGCTGATGCTAATCCATTGTATACACTAAATTGTCCTGGAATATTCATATTTATTATTGTATTTCCTATTGGTGTATTAAGTCTAAATTCCACTCCTTCTGCATGATGCTTTATGTCTGTAGCATATATATCCGCTTTTTTATCTACACCATAAGTTAGAAGTGGTGTTTCTATATCTTTTAATTTCTCTACAATTTTTCTACCATATTCATCATCTATATTAATAATATTATATTTTTTTGTCATAAAGAATAATTTTGTTTTCGCTTCAAAGTAATTGTTTAAAGTTTTATGATAATCCAAATGATCAACACTAAGATTAGTAAATATTCCTATATCAAAGTCACTATATTCTACTCTATTAAGTTCTAGTGCATGAGAAGATACCTCCATTACACAACTATCTATATTTGCATCAGCCATCATACTGAAAGTTTTCTGAAGCTCTAATGATTCTGGAGTCGTATTATTAGTCTTTATTAATTTTCCATCTATAACACTACCTATAGTTCCTATAATACCTACTTTTTCATCTACAGTTTCTAATATTGACTTTATAAGATATGTAGTTGTAGTTTTAGCATTTGTACCAGTTATTCCTATTAGATTTAGCTTACTAGATGGCTCTTTATAGAATTTAGAAGAAACCTCCGCCAAAGTTACTCTAGTATCTTTTACTTTTATAACTGTAATACCTTCCGGAACATCTATATCTTTTTGAACTATGATAGCTTTTGCTCCTTTAGATATAGCACTATCTATAAACTTATGTCCGTCTACTTTAAATCCTTCTATAGCAACAAACAAACTATCTTTTATAGCCATTCTAGAATCGTAAACTACTTCACTTATGTTAATATCTAAATTTCCTTTACTACTTTCAATATTGCTAGCATCTATAAGTTCTATTAGTTTCATCAGTTACACCTCTCAAATTTTAGAATTATAACACTATATGATAATATCATAATTTCAGATATTATTATAGTCTACTTAAAAGGCAACTTTCAAACATTTTTTGTTTGAAGTTGCCTCAGTGTAATTTTTAGCTATAATTACTTACTTTTACTTTATCATGATCTAAAAATATCTATCATTCGTTATGTTATATTTAGTTTTAATCTTATATACTAACTAATCTGAATTTGATGAGTTTTCTTCATCTGATAAATTTTCTTCATTTTCACTTTTATTATTGTTATTTTTATTACTGCTACTAGTATTAGTTACATATATATCTATCGTTGACCCTTTATTGACTTTGGTTCCTGGAGATGGGAACTGACTTATAACTTTATTATCACCTTCTACATAATAAGCGTCTGTGTTATAGTCTAGACCTAAATCCAATATAATCTGTCCAGCTTGTTTTACTTTCTTATTTCTCAAGTCTGGAACTGTGATTTCTTTTTCTGAATTTTGTTTCTTTTCTTCTGCATTAAATTTAGGCTTTACATTAAGATATTCTAATGATTCTTTTATTACATCTCCAGCTATAGGAGCTGCTATAGTACCACCATAATAAGATTGACCCATAGGTTCATCTATTATTACAAGTACTGCTAACTTTGGATCATCTGCAGGAGCTACTCCAATAAAAGATGCTATATATTTTCCTGGTGCATATCTTCCATCAGCTACTTTCTGTGCCGTTCCCGTTTTTCCTGCTACCCTATACCCAGGAACATATGCTTTTTCTCCCCCTCCATTTGTAACAACAGATTCTAAAATTTCCATCATAGTTTTAGAAGTTTTTTCTGATATAACTTTTCTTCTTACTTCTGGCTTATATTCATGTACTATCTTACCGTCTTGATCTCTTAATTCTTTCACTATTCTAGGCTGCATTAAATTTCCACCATTTGCAACAGCAGCTACAGCTGTTATAAGTTGAATAGGAGTAATTGCTATCCCTTGACCAAAAGATATTGTGGCAAGATTTACATCCTTAATAGCTTCTGCTGATGAAGGTATAATTCCAGCTGTCTCACCTGTCAACGATATTCCTGTTGGCTCTCCAAATCCAAAAGCTTTTATATATTCATACATTTTTTCTTTTCCAACTCTTAGTCCTATATCTACAAACACTATATTACATGAATTCTCAACACCTTCTACAAGTGTCTGTCTTCCATGTGGATTATAGTATCTTACACACTTAATTCGATGTGAACTTTTAATTTGTGTTACATATCCAGTACAGTAAAATTCACTTTGTGGTGTAACTTTATTTTCTTCTAGACCTGCAACAGTAGTTATTATTTTAAATGTTGATCCTGGCTCATAATTATCATTTATAGGAAAGTTTCTCCACATATCATACCATTTCTTTGATTGGTCTTCTGGTGATAATTTTTCCCATTCTTTTTTTAATGCTTCATCTGTTGGTTCCTTAGGATTATTAGGATTGTAGTCTGGTTTAGATGCCATTGCCAATATATCTCCTGTTTTAGGTTCCATAACTATTACAGTAGCATTTTTGGCTTTATTTTTAACCATTGCTTCTGTAACCGCTTTTTCAGCAAAATGTTGTATAGTTTCATCTAAAGTAAGACCTACCCCTAATCCATCTTTGGCCTCATATAATTTTTCATGATCATATGGTAACTGCCTTCCTACTGCATCAGTAGTCTTTACCCATTTTCCCGGTATCCCTGTTAAGTACTTATTAAATGTTTTCTCTATACCGTACTGTCCAACCTGATCTATATTTGTATGACCTATAATATGAGATGCAAATGCACCGTTTGGATAGTACCTTTTATTATCATCTGTTACCTCTATACCACTTAACTTTGCCTTTCTTAAAGTTTCACTTTCTTCTTTATCTATCCATTGCTTTATTTTAACCATACTTTGTTTACTAGTAATTTTTTTATAAACTTCATTTTCGTCTAGGTCTAGTATTTTAGCTAATTCTTTAGCCACATCTTTCGCTTTCGATTTCTTTACATCAGCAGGTCTACACCAAACTGTATCTTTATTTATGCTAATAGCTAGTTTTTTACCATTCCTATCATATATTACACCTCTTTTAGCTTTTACAGGAATCCCTCTAGTCCATTGTTCTAATGCCTGTTTCTTTAATTCTTCACCTTTTACTACCTGGAGGTATCCTATTCTAACTATAAGAGCAAATATAATTACAGATATGATCATTAGTGCTAATATAAGTCTTTTTTTTGTATGAACAGTGGGTAGTGACACAGTCAAATCCTCCTAAAACATATTTAAAATTTTATCTACAATACCACTAAAGAAGTTAGAGTCTTTATTCTCTGCAATCTGTTTATTAGATTTCTTATCATTACTACTTACATTGATATATATCAATTGATCTTCCCTAGCCGGTCTCATATTTATTTTTTCTTTTGCCTGTTGTTCTATCCACCCAGAATCTTTTATCTTTTCAAGTTCTATTTTCAAATCACTCTTTTTATCATTTAATGTTACAACTTCTTTTTCTAATTTTGATACATCTAATCTAATTTTTGTTATGTATGCATATCTTGATAATAAAAATATACATGATACAAATACTATAGCTGAGCAAAAAATAATTTTTAATTTAACACCAATGTTGCTTTTTTTTCTATTATTTTTATTTTTTATAACTTTTTTTCGCTTAGTTTTATGTTTCGTATATGAATGGTGTTCTTTTTTAGCTACTAACAATTTTATTCACCCCTTTATACTTTTAGAACATTACATTAAAGCTTTTCAGCCACTCTCAACTTAGCACTTCTAGATCTTGGATTATTATTTATTTCTTCATTTGAAGGAAGTATTGGCTTTCTAGTAATTATTTTCACTTCTCTTTGCTTATTACACTGACATATTGGAAATTCAGGAGGACATATACAGCTTAAATTTAGCTCTTTGAATGTTTCCTTAACTATCCTATCTTCTAGAGAGTGAAATGTTATTATACATATTCTTCCTTGTTTTTTAAGAACATTACAAGCATCTATTATGGTCTGTTTTAAAATTCCAAGCTCATTATTTACTTCTATTCTTATAGCTTGAAAAGTTCTCTTAGCAGGATGTGGTCCATCCCTTCTTGCACCACTAGGAATAGCCTTTTTTATAACCTCAACTAGTTCTGTGGTAGTATCTATTGTTTTTTCACTTCTTTCTTTTACTATAAATTCAGCTATCCTCTTTGCCCATCTTTCCTCGCCATATTCTTTTATTATTCTTTCTATTTCATCCTTAGTATAACTGTTAACAACGTCCCATGCTTTTAATTCATTTGTTGTATCCATTCTCATATCTAAGTAAGCATCTTTATTATATGAAAATCCTCTTTCGCCTTCATCTAATTGATGTGATGATACTCCCAAGTCCAAAAGTATTCCATCAACACCTTCTATTTCAAGATTTGTTAGTATATTTTTTATATTTTTAAAATTATCATGTACTATAGTAACTTTTTCCATAAAATTATCTAATTCTTTACTGGCTTTTTTTATAGCATTAGAATCTTGATCTATTCCAATTAGCCTTCCTTTATCTAATCTTTTAACTATTTCCTTTGAATGACCAGCACCACCTAACGTTCCATCTACGTATATTCCATCTTCTTTAATATTAAGTCCTTCTATACATTCGTTTAAAAGAACAGATATATGATTAAAGTTCAAATCTTCCACCTCATTTTCATCTGTAGTTTTTTTATTTGTCTAAAAATATTCTATATACCAAGTTCGCTCATTTTTTCTGCAATATTTTCATAACTTAGACTTTCATCTTCATTATAATAATCCCACTCTTCTTTACTCCATATCTCAACTCTATTTGATACTCCTATTATTACTGCTTCTTTATCAAGTCTAGAATGTTCTCTTAAGTTATGTGGAATCAATACTCTTCCTTGTTTGTCTAATTCACATTCAGCCGCGCCAGAAAAAAAGAATCTTGTAAAAGCTCTAGCATCTTTACTTGTAAGTGGAAGTGATTTTATTTTTTGTTCAAATAGGTTCCATTCTGTTTTAGGAAAAATAAATAGACAATTATCAAGTCCCTTTGTAATTATGAAGTTATCTCCTAGTTCATCTCTAAACTTAGCCGGAATTATAATTCTTCCCTTGTTATCAAGAGAGTGCTGATACTCCCCAATAAACATACTATTCACCCCATTTGAATACTAACTCCCCACTTCAAACCACTTCAAACCACTTTTACTACTTCTAGAATAACATTTTAATTCCTTCTTATAAAATAAAAAAATTTTCTTCTAGTTTTTTTGATAGAATTTATCTATTAATATTAAGCGATTACACAATAATACTAAAGAAATATACTAATATGTACTTTTATCAGTTAACCATTTAAAATTATTCTTTTTTATAATTTTGTATACTTATGAGATTTCATAAATATAATCAAAAATAAAAAAAAAGAATACTTATTTAAAAGTATTCTATAAATCATAACCAACCTGTTTTTAAAACCAACTAACACATTTTATCTTTTCTTTTACATAAATCTTTGTACTTCGAGTAATACGTAACAATTAGAACATCTAACTTTGTACTTAAGTCATAAATAACATCAAAATTGTCATTGTCTTTAATAGATTGATGAAGCTTGTCCCTTAAACACATGATTTCGTCATTAAGCGTCATTTTCAACCCACCTTTATCTTCTAAGTACGATTATTTTATTACATTTTTCTAATATATGTCAATGTAATCTTACTATCATCTACAACTATTTTTTAATTTAGACATAATATTTCTTGCGTTTTCTTCCTTTTTTATTCTAAATAATCAAACTATTCCATTTTACTTTTAATAGACTTTTTTCTATTTCTTATAATCATGTAACCACATACTAATATGATTAAAATACTAATTAATTGAGCCACTCTTATAGGTCCAAACATGAGACTATCAGTTCTTAATCCCTCTATGAAAAACCTTCCTAAAGAATATAGACTTAAATATAATAGAAAAACTTCCCCATTAAATTTAATTTTATCTTTTCTATACCATATTAAAAATAAGAACACCAAAAAATCCCATAAAGACTCATATAAAAATGTAGGATGAACTTTTTGGCCATTAATCATTATTCCCCAAGGGAGATTTGTAGGTCCACCATGTGCCTCTTGGTTTATAAAATTTCCCCATCTTCCTATAGCTTGACCTAATATAATACTAGGTGCAAATATATCTGCTAACTCCCAAAAATTAAGTTTTTTAACCTTACAAAAAATTACAGCTACCAAAACAGATGCAATCAGTGCTCCATGAATTGCTAGTCCACCTTCTCTTGTATTTATAATAGAGTAGAAATCTCCTTTATATTCATCCCATGAGAATATTACATAGTACAATCTTGCTCCTATTACAGCAGCTGGTATAGCAAATATTAATAAGTCTATTACTATATCTTCATTAAGTTTTCTTCTTTTAGCTTCTCTCATAGCTATAACAGTTCCTAAAAGAACTCCTAAAGATATTAATATGCCATACCACCTAACTTGCAAACCAAATATTTCAAATGCAACCGGATCCATGTTCTTCCTCCTTTATATATTTGTAAACTGCTAAAAAAAGTTAGCAGTTTACGTTACTAAAAATTAATTATATTTTTATTCTTTTACAAAGTCAAATCTACTTTTTAGGAGAAACTATGGATAATGTATAATTATTGTTAAAATGTTTTACAAATCTTTCCTCAATGTCTGGAAATGTTATATTTTCTGTCAAATTAGCATATTCTAAAAAATTAAAGTTTTTAAAGTAGTAACTTGCAAAGTTATTACCTATAGATTCTATAGAATTAAATTCTTCGAAATTATATCCTATAAACTTTTTCTTAATTCTATTAAAACTATCTTTATCTAATCCTTTGCTTTTTACTTCTTCTATATATTTAATAATCTTATCTAATACAAGTTTAGGATTCTCAGACTCTCCTCCTATAATAGAGTGACCATAGTCCTTATAAGCTACATATTGAGATCCAAAGCTATTATTAATTAAGCCTTCTTCATATAGTTGCTGAAAGAATTCTGAGCTATAACCAAATAACATCTCTAATATCATATTTATACATATCTCTTTATGAACTAGCTTTTTGCCATCATATCCCACATCAAAGTCTTTAAATCCAATATTAAATATTGGAGTAGAAATACTAGATGACTCTTCTATTATTTCTTCATTTATTTCTTTAGGTTCCTCCTCATATACTCGCTTAATTTCTTTACTGGTATTTTCTTTTATATTCTGATTTTTTTCTATTATATCTAAAGCCTTATTAATATCTATATCGCCAACAATAACTAATACCATATTACTTGGATGATAAAATGTATTGTAGCATTTATATAAAAGCTCCTTGTTTATTTGTCTTATACTTTCTACAGTTCCTGCTATATCTATTTTTACAGGATGTTTCACATACATTCCTGAGAGACAATTTGAATATAATCTCCATCCTGGTGTATCTTGATACATTCTAATTTCTTGCTCTATTATACCTTTTTCCTTTTCAACATTTTCATCCGTGAAATAAGGATTTTGAACAAACTTTACTAATAGTTCAAGATTTTCATAAAACTTATCTGTACAAGAAAACAAATATGCAGTTTGATTAAATGTAGTATAAGCATTAACATAAGATCCTAATTTAGAAAATTCGTCAAATATATTACCATTAGGTTCTTCAAATAATTTATGCTCTAAAAAGTGTGCTATACCTTGAGGTACCTCTATAAAATCAGATTCATTTATGGGAACAAATCTATTATCATTTGATCCATATTTGGTAGCAAATATAGCGTATTGTTTTACATAGTCTTTTTTAGGTATATAAAATATTTTTAGTCCATTATTTAATTCTTTAATACAAAACTCTTCTTTAAGTTTATTATTTTTTATAGTTTTAGGTTGCAAGTACAAAACCTCCTGTTTAGATTTAGACATTATTTACTTTTCAAAAAATAAGTAGTATCTAGTTCTATATTTTGAAAGGCATTTACAATATCTTCTTTTCTAACTTTTCTTATATTACTTATAAACTCATCTATAGTTTTATCATCATTAGTTAAATATTGTGCAAGTATATACTCACATAAAGAAAAGCTATCATCAGTTAACGCCTTTATAGAAGTAATAATTGAATTTTTAGCGTTTTCAATATCGTCTTCAGTAAATACACCTTTTTTAACTTCATCAACTTGTGATTTAATAATATCTACGGTCTTTTCAAAATTTTCAAACTCAATTCCTGATACTATAAGCATTAAAGATTTATATTTAAATGATTGAGAATAAATATAGTAAGCTAAACTTTCTTTTTCTCTTACATTTAAGAATAGTTTTGAATTAGGTCCTCCTCCTAATATTTCATTACCTATCATAAATGCATTATATAGCTCATCTTCATATGGTAAATTCGTTCTATATCCTAATATAAGCTTACCTTGACTAATCTCCATATCTTCATATACTACATTTTCTTTTTCTACTTTTTTTATTACTTCTTCTCTAGGTAATTCAACTATATTTTTTCTTTCTAAATTAAATTTGTTTTTTATCAGTTCTTCGACTTCTGTTATGTTTATGTCTCCTACAGCATCTATTTCTATAATACTAGTAGATAAAACAGTTTTATAGTGTTCATATAAGTTATCAGCATTTACTTTTTCTAAGTCATCTACATATCCTAATCTGTTTATACTAAATTTTTCATCTTTGCACATTTCTTCTATACATCTATCAACTGAGTATTGCTTTTTATCATTTATTTTACTTTCTATTCTTCTTTTTAAATTTTCTTTTTCTTGTTGTATGTATTTAGTTGAAAATTTTCCATTTTCCAATATAGGATTTATTATAATCTCAATGAGTAAAGAGATAGTTTCTTCTATATTTCTCTCATTCGTGTATTTATCATCAATAAATTCTATACTAAATCTAATAGCATGCTTTTCTCCTTTTTTACTTACATCTATACTTAAGTTAGCTCCATATAAATCTTCTAACTTTCTTTGTATATCCAAAGAAGTGTTATAGTTTTTAGTTCCTCTATTTAAAACTAATGGTAATAAAGCATTCTTAGTTACTTCTTCTTTATCTAAAGGTCTTATTAGATATATACTTATTATATTTGTTTTAAATTTATCTGTTTTAAGTACATTTAAGTGTACTCCTTTCCCTATTTCTTTTCTTATTGTTTTTAATTCCAATAGTAATACCTCCTGTGTTAATGTCTTTTTACTATTATTTTTGAAGATTCGTAAATTCTATTCTATTTTTAAGTTCTTGAACTAATTTTTCATCATCTATAAATCCGTCTATTATTTTTATACTAACTCCATCTGGGAATTCTACGTTATTTATTATATTATCTGCCATAATATTATTTTCTATGTCAGTTACTGATAGATTAGTATATACAATTAATATTTTACTAACACCGTATTCTAACATATCTCTTACAATATCTTCATATTTAGGATCAATATATTCAAACCAACAAGCTTTTACTTTATGTTCTTGTAAATTTAATTCCTTTTGAAGTAATAATCTTAATTTATTTCTAAACATAGTATCTTCTTTTATTGACTGTATATACTTTTCATTATTATAGTCTTTTTCTCCACCTCCTATCAGTACAACTCCTGTATCAGAAGTATTATCAGTTTCAATCTGTTTAGCAATTTTATTAAAATATGAATTTAGCACTGCTTTGCTATTCCATAGAGATTCTGTATACTTTATGTTTATATTAAGATTAAAAAGCTTCATGTTTTCGACTCTAGATTTTAATTCTAAAACATTACTGTCTTCAGTTAAAAATATAGGAACTACTATTACATTTTTATACCCATTATTTGCTACATCAATTATTGTTTCTTCTATGTACTTATTATCATTCATATATCCTATATAGACATTATAGTTATTTTCATTTAGACTTTTTTGCAGTTCTCTGCTAAATCTAATAGTTTCTTTTTTATAATCACTCTTCCCTATTAAATTATAGTTTCTTTTTACTTTATTTAATTTAAATGGTATTTTTATCTTTTCTGAAAGACTATTTTTATTTTTAATATTCAGTACTTCTTTGCTCAAGCTATATCTTTCGCTTTCACCTTTATAGACTAAAATAACTGCTGTCTCGTCTTTCTTTAAAGCATTTCCTAATAAATTTAAGTCCATATTATAGTCTCTAACATTTATAAATATAACTGATAGTATGTAAGGTAATACTATGCAAAATATAGTCTTAATCTTTTCCTCTAATAGTTTATCTCTATTTGTAACTACTACAATCAGAGAGTAAAATGATATCAGTAAAAAAATGGTGCTTTTCATTCCATCATAAGCCAAATAAAGTACTCCAAAAAATATAAAGCAAAATAAACAACCTAACGTTCTATTTCTAGATTTCCCCCTATACATAATAACCTCACAAGTTTTATTATCGAAACCTTCAGCAATTTTAAACTCACTGAAAAATTTCAACTTTATATATTTTTATTAATTACATGTTGAGATTATTCAGTAACTTAACATATAAAGCAATAAATATATAGATTAATAACTGATCACATTTGTCTTATCTTTTCTTTTTTTCATCTGACTTTATCCTTTATGATGATACTACTCCAATAATAGTCTTATCTTCTATTATTGCTACACTATTATCTTTTATACAATATTTTCATCAACTATTACATCTGATACTGTATCTAATTTAATAATATTTTCATATATTGTTTTATTTAAAGCTTTTTAAAAATAAGAAAACCATCTATTTAAAGATGGTTTTAAAAATAAACTCTTTCTCCAGTTAATATATATATTATTCTTTCACAAATGTTGGTTGTATGATCTGCTATTCTCTCTAGATATCTTCCTATAAACAATAAATTCACGACTTGCTCTATTATTTCTTTGTTTTCTCCGACCATTTTTAATAGCTCTACACATATGCTATCATAAAGTTCATCTACTAAGTCATCCATTTCTGCAACTTCTATTGCTAACTCTTTATCTTCTTTTACAAAGCTATCTAAGCTTTTTATTACCATTGTTTTAGTTATTTCCGCCATTTTAGGTATATCTACTAGAGGTTTTATTAACTTTTGTCTTCCAATTTTTTTTGTAATATTAGCTATATTTACTCCATAATCCCCTACTCGCTCTAAATCAGTTATAATTTTCATTATACTACTTATCTTTCTTAAATCTCCTGCTAAAGGATTTTGGAGTGCAAATAATTCTAGACATTGTTCTTCTATCTCTAGTTCCATTCTATCTACTTCATTATCTAACTTTATAGCTTCTTCAGCTTTTTCCAAATCTTGTTTTACAAGTGATTCTATAGATAAGTGTATAACCTTTTCTACACTTGCTCCCATTTCTAATAATGAAAAATGTAAATCTTTTAGTTTCTGATCATAACTTTTTCTCATAATAATCCCCCCTTTTAACCAAATCTTCCTGTTATATAATCCTCAGTTTTTTTGTCACTAGGGTTTGAAAATATCTTTTTAGTTTCATCAAATTCTATAAGTTCTCCCATTAAAAAGAATGCTGTGTTATCTGATATTCTTCCAGCCTGTTGCATAGAGTGAGTAACTATAGCTATAGTATATTCTTTTTTTAATTCTTCTATTAATTCTTCTATTTTAGAAGTAGCTATAGGATCTAATGCTGAAGTTGGTTCATCCATTAATAAAACATCTGGTTCCATAGCTAATGCTCTAGCTATACATAGTCTCTGTTGTTGTCCTCCTGATAGTGACCAAGCCGATGTATTTAATCTATCTTTAACTTCATTCCACAGTGCTGCTCCTTTTAGACTCTTTTCAACTATTTCGTCTAATTTAGCTTTGCTTTTTACGCCATGTCTTTTAGGGCCAAATATTATATTTTCATATATGGTCTTTGGAAATGGATTAGGCTTTTGAAAAACCATTCCTATTTTTTTTCTAAGTTCCACCTCATCCACATCTGGATGGTATATATCTTTATTCTCAAAGATAATATCTCCTGTGTGTCTTGTTCCCTCTATTAAATCATTCATTCTATTTAAAATTCTTATAAACGTTGATTTACCACAACCTGAAGGTCCGATTAGTGCTGTAACTTTATTTTCTTCTATATCTAAATTTATATTTTTAAGTGCATGAAAATTATTATAATAAAAATCTAAATTTTTAACCTTAATTTTTACAGCCATTAGTTCTCCCCCTATCCTTTCAATCTATCTTCGTATTTATTTCTTAAAATAATAGCTATTGCATTAGACAAGAATAAAATTACTAATAGAACTATAATTCCTGCTGCTGCCAATCCATGAAATTCTTCTTGTGGTCTTGAAGTCCAGCTGTATATTTGCATAGGTAATATGGAGAAAGAATCGAATATACTTTTAGGAGTAAATGCAACAAATGCTACTGCTCCGACCATAATAAGAGGCGCTGTCTCCCCTAACGCTCTCGATATAGATAAAATTCCTCCTGTTAATATGCTAGGCATAGAATAAGGTAGCACAACACCTGTTACAACTTTCCACTTAGTCATGCCTAACGCATAAGCCCCTTGCTTTAACTCTGTAGGAACGCTTCTCAGTGCTTCCTGAGATGACACGATGATTACAGGAAGAATTAATAAAGCTAGTGTTAATGCTCCTGATAATATACTTCTACCAAATCCAAACATATTTACAAATACAGCGAGACCTAATATACCAAATACTATAGAAGGTACACCTGCTAAATTAGATATATTAACTTGAATAATATTTGTAATCCAGTTTTTTTTCGCATATTCTTCAAGATATATAGCAGTTCCTACTCCAACAGGAAAAGCAATTACTGTTGTTAATAATATGATCCATAGACTTCCAAGTAAAGGAGCCTTTATACCAGCTCTTGTAGGAATCCTTGAAGTAAAATTATTGAAAAAATCAAAGTTTATCCACTTTAATCCGTCCTTGAATATATCAAATAACAATACCGCAAGTATTATTACCCCAAATAAAGTAGAAGCAAATACTAGTGCATGAAATATTTTATTTTTTATTTTTCTTCTTTTTAAGTTACTCACTAATATTCCTCCTTATATTTCTTTATAATAATTCTTGAAAGTATGTTCATTCCTAAAGTTATAATAAATAATAACATTCCTACTGCAAAGATAGTTTTATATGCTAATCCTCCATGTACAACATCTCCTGAAGCAACTTGAACTATAAACGCAGTCATAGTCTGAACATTTTCTAGGGGATTAAAAGTAAACTTTGGCATTGAACCTGCTGCTAAAGTAACGATCATAGTTTCACCTATAGCTCTTGATACAGCTAATACAAATGAAGATATTATACTTGAAAGAGCTGCAGGCATAACTACTTTAGTAGCTACTTCAAGTTTCGTACATCCTAACGCATATGCCCCTTGTCTTAAAGAATCTGGCACTGCTCTCATTGCATCCTCACTTAGAGAAGACACCATAGGTATAATCATAATACCAACAGCTATACTTGCACTTAAAGCATTAAATACATTAGCTGAAGGAAATATATTTCTAATAACAGGAGTTATAAAAGTTAGTGCGAAATATCCATAAACTATAGTAGGAACACCTGCCAAAATTTCTAATATAGGTTTTAATATCTTTCTAGTTCTTTCCGATGCATATTCGCTAAGATATATAGCACTTCCAAGTCCAATTGGTAAAGCTATAAGGCTTCCTATAATAGAAATCATCATTGTACCTATCAATAGAGGCAACACACCAAATTTAGGTGGATTAAATAAAGCTGTCCACTCCGTTCCTGTTAAAAACTCTTTTATTGATACTTCTTGAAAAAATCCTAATGTCTCCTTACATAATATAATTATTATTGCTATTGTTGTTAGTATTGATATTCCAGCAAACAAGGATAATATTATTTTTACTAAAATTTCACTAAAGGGATTTCTCCTCTTTAATTTTTTTTTGCAACTAACACCGTTATCAGTTATGTCTATTGCGTTGGCTCTCATATCCATCCTCCTATCCGTTTCTATACCTAACTTATACTTGAATTATAATATTTATCAATCTATGAGAGGTTTAGTTTTGGTTAAAGAGATGTTAAAACTGTGTTAACTTTAGTCATTTTTAGACATAAAAAAGCAAGACTCTCGTCTTGCTTATAAATATCTTGATAGCTATTTTATATTTTCTAGTGTCTTAAGTTGTTCACTATATTTAGCATCTTCTAGTGGAATATATCCTATTCCTGACACTATATCTTTAGCAGTTTCTAAGTAAGTCTTAACAAATTCTTTTACTTGTGGTTTTTCTTTTACAGACTTATTTGAAGCATATATAAATAATGGTCTAGATAGTGGTGAATATTCTCCACTTTGTATAGTTTTAGGTTCAGGTTTTACTCCATTCACTGATACAAGTTTTAAAGCATCTTTATTTTCTAAATAGTATGCATATCCAAAATATCCTAGTGAATACTTATCTGAAGATACTCCTTGTACTAATACATTAGGATCTGCACTAGCCGTATAATCCGTTCTTATTTTTTTACTTTCACCTACGATTTCTTCTGTAAAGTAGTCAAATGTACCAGAGTCAGTTCCTGGACCATATAATCTTATTTCTTCATTTGGCCATTCTGGTCTAACATCTTTCCAAGTTTTCACTTTACTATCTGGTTCCCAAATTTTCTTTAACTCATCAGTAGTTAAATCCTTTACAAATTCATTTTCTTTATTTACAACTATTGATATACCATCATAAGCTACATCAAATTTAGTATATTCTATATTGTTTTCTTTAGCTTTAGTAACTTCTTCTTCTTTTATCTCTCTCGAAGCATTACTAATATCAGTTTCTCCTGATGTAAATCTCTTAAATCCCCCACCTGATCCTGACATTCCAACAGTAACCCTTGCATCTTGGTTATTAGCTTGAAATTCTTCAGCAATTGCCTCTGTTATAGGATACACCGTACTTGACCCATCTATCTCTATATTCCCAGAAATTTTATTTGCAGATTCAGATCCACTATTACTACTTTCATTTGATTTTCCGCACCCTGTAAAAATTAAAGATAAAGACATTATTAAAATTGCAGATACTGTTAATACTTTTGATTTTTTTAGTACCTTAATCATTATATCATTTGCCCCCTCATGTTAATTTTTAATTACATAAGAATTGTAACAAGAATAAATGTTAACTTTGTATAGGACATGTTAATTGATAGTTAAAACTATGTTAAATATAAAAATTTATTAGATATATTTAGTAAATAATAGTTAAAATAACTCCCCTATTTATTGAAGTAATCTACATATTAAGGTATAATTTAATCTGTCATTTAAGAATTTAATACTATATTCATAATTATAAATTTTGAAAGGAAGATACAAATGAAATTAGGTATTGTAGGTTTACCAAACGTAGGTAAAAGTACTCTTTTTAATGCTATTACTTCAGCAGGTGCAGAGTCAGCTAACTACCCATTCTGTACTATAGAACCTAATGTTGGTGTTGTAGCTGTTCCAGATGAGAGATTAGAAGCTTTAAGAAAGCTTTTTGATTCTGAAAAATGTGTACCTACAGCTATTGAGTTTTTTGACATAGCTGGTCTTGTTAAAGGTGCTAGCCAAGGTGAGGGATTAGGGAACAAGTTCCTTTCACATATAAGAGAGGTTGAAGCCATTATACATGTTGTAAGATGTTTCGAAGATGAAAATATAACTCATGTAGAAGGTAGAATTAACCCTATAGAAGATATAGAAATAATTAACTTAGAACTAGTACTAGCAGATTTAGAAGTAGTAAACAGAAGAATTGAGAAAGGTCAAAAGCTAGTTAAGGGAGATAAATCTTACCAAAAAGAGCTTGATTTACTTAATAAAATTAAAAATACCATTGAAAATGGAGAGTCTGTAAGAACTCTAGACTTAAATGAAGAAGAACAATCTATTATAAAAAGTTTTAACTTACTATCATCTAAACCTATACTATATGTAGCGAATATCTCTGAAGAAGAGTTATTATCAAATCCTAATAATGAATATGTAGCTCAAGTTAAAAAGTATGCTGAAAAAGAAAATTCTGAAGTAGTTGTTATTTCTGCTCAAATAGAAGCTGAAATATCTGAATTAGATGATGAAGAAAAGAAAAACTTTTTAGGTGACTTAGGTCTACAAGAATCTGGGCTAGATAAATTAATAAAATCTAGTTACAAATTATTAGGTCTTATGAGCTATTTAACAGCTGGTCCTAAAGAAGTAAGAGCTTGGACTATACAAATAGGTACTAAAGCTCCTCAAGCAGCAGGAAAAATTCACACTGATATGGAAAGAGGATTTATAAGAGCTGAAGTTATTAACTTCAAAGATTTACTTGAGTGTGGTGGATATCCTAAAGCTAAAGAAAAAGGATTAGTAAGACTTGAAGGTAAAGATTACGTAATGCAGGACGGAGATGTAGTAGTATTTAGATTTAATGTGTAGAAAAAAACGCCCATAACTTCAAGATACTAACTTCTACAAACTACTTAAATACAAGAATTCCCTTCATTAGTTAGTAATTTAATATCATAATTAAAACAGTAATTACTACGATTTTACTGCAAATAGATAAACACCTCTGAATATTAATTTGGAGGTGCCTTTTATTTAAATAATATATTTAGCTTTTGAACTGCTTCCTCTTTCTTATCTAATTGAAACATGAGAATAAATATCTAATGTTGCTGTGATACTGCTGTGACCTAATAACTCCTGAACTACTTTTGGATGTTCATTCGTCTCTAATAGCAAAGTAGCAAATGAGTGTCCCAAATCATGGAATCTTGTATCCTCTAATCTAACTTTTTTAAGAATACTTTTAAATCTAGTTGTTATCGTTGTTGGGTTAATTGGTATTCCATCAATATTACAAAATACTAAATCATTTTCATTATAATATTTACCTATACGGAGTTTTTCTTGCACTTGTTTTGATTTATGTTTCATTTGTGCTTCTTTAACCTTCTAATAATATATTGAGGTATAGGTATAATTCTTTTAGAATTCTCTGTTTTAGATGTATCAAATTCTAGTCTTGTTGCTTTTCTTCCTACTCTCTCCATTACAATCATAGAAAAAGTTCTTTGTCAGATAATTTTTTGTAATCACACATAAATATTCCCCCTGTTTTTAATAGTTTTAAAAATCTTCTATAAACGCTGTATAAATCATATGTTAATCACTTCTTCTCTGATTTTATAAAATTACAAAAACTAAAAAAGACCTACCTAGAAATACATCTATATAAGTCTTTTAATAGTAATATTACACCTACAAACAACTTATTTAATATTTAGTTATCCTTTCTATACAAAAGATGGGTGGGGTATGGAAGATTTAAAAAAGATATTTAAATAGGTCTAGATAGTCATAGAATTTTATACTAATTTTTGCCCCATATATTTTTTCATCTACTCCTAAATTTTTAAATTTTTTATCCTATATCAATTCTAGCATTCAGCTCATCAATCTTTTTCATAATACTTTTAGCAGTTTCTAACTTGTCTCCAAATAGAGTTACTACATTCCCAAACTTATTAAATGGTTGGTCATTAAAGATAGATTTATCTATTATTCCATTATCAATAATGAAATCTACAACAAGCTTAACAAATTCCATCTGATTTGAATTAAGCGTTTCATCTGATAAGAATTCAGAAAATGCTTCATTTGCTGTAGTAGGGTCAAGACCTACAATCCTTGATGCTAACCGAAGCAATGGCTCATCTCCATATTCATTTATATAATCATCTCTTGTTCCTAGCTCTTTCCATAATATTTTTTCAAGATGTTTAATGTCATCTTCGGATATTGGTTTATTATTTCTAAGTTTATAAACAACTAAATCATCTTCATGCTCTTTAAGATATTGATTTACTTTTTTTCGATAACTTTGCAAGTCATTAACATTAAACTCACCTTCATTTTCTTTGACTTCCATTACTTCATCTGTAAAATTAGTATAGTAAATAGTTCCTACATTAGCATCAAGAAACTTAATTAAATCTCTAAATGCTTTTCTTACAATCTCATATTCAAATATATCTGCTTCTTGCCAAAATTCATCAGTTTGAACTTTTGTAATTAGATGTTCTTGACGCTTCACCGTAGCAATAGTACCTTTAGTGGATAATTTTTCAGCAGTTGTTATAACTTTCATCTTTGGTTTAGAAGCAACTATACCTTTAAGGTCTGAATATTCTATAGTAAGCATTAGATAGTCAAACCTCTTTGCCAACTCATCATCTTCAATTGAAGGTATAAGAGGTGTAATATTTTCTTCTAAATCACGGATATCTTTGTCAGTAATATTATTCCATGCATCTTTTTTATTATATTTATGGATATACTTAATTTTCATTCTACTATCAAACCTATTCTCATCAATTTGCAAAATAAATTTAATTAATTCATCAACTAAACTTTCTCTATATGACATATATTCTTTATTCTGATATTCAATTCTTTGAAGTTCTTTAATAATTTCCGTTTTAATATTAAATAACTTCTCAGTTAAAGATTTATTAAGCTTTGCTTCTTTCCCCATCTTATTTTCTCTAAAATACTCAAAGTTAGAACAATAATCAAATATCCTAAAGCCATCCTTATTCATTTCTACCCCAAATAGATTTTCACAAAGTCTTGTTCCACGGCCTATCATTTGCCAAAACTTGGCCTTTGAACGAACTTTTTTAAAAAATACTAAATTTACAATCTCTGGTATATCTATCCCTGTATCTAACATATCTACTGATACAGCAATCTGTGGTAATTTATCTTTTGTAGAAAAATCATCAATTAAAGTATCAACATACTTAATATCTGTATATATCGTTTTTATAAATCCACTGTTATACTTAGGATATAGTATATTAAAACGTTTTACGATAAAATCCGCATGTTTTTTATTCTTAGCAAAGATAATAGTTTTACCTAGTTTATCTCCCCCCTCAACTTTAATGCCTTGTTCCATCAAAGTATGTAAAACAGTATCAATAGTATTATTATTAAATAAAAATGAATTTAACGCTTCCCCGCTTATATCTGTTACTCCATCATCAAAAGTTTCCTCAAAATGTTCTTTTTCTTCTTCACTTAAATCATCATAATGAATACCTTCTTCCATGAATTTCATCTTTGTTTCTATGGTATGGTAAGGTACGAGATATCCGTCTTTAATTGCTTCACCCAATTCATACGCATAAGTTGGTACATTATTTTCAAGGTCAAATATCTCATAAGTATTTTTATCAATATCACTTTTTGGTGTCGCTGTAAGCCCTAGCAATATTCCATCAAAATAATCAAATATAGCTTGATACTTCTTGTAAATACTTCTATGTGATTCATCTATAATAATTAAATCAAAATGACCTGAACTAAATAACTTTGAACCATCCTTACTTTTAGTTTCATCAATTGCATTCATCATAGTTGGATAGGTTGAAAATATCATTCTACTTTCAGGATTATCCTTATTATCGAGTAAATTGCATAATGATAACTCAGGCAATAGATTTTTAAAATTCTTCTTAGCTTGTCTCACTAAAGCTGTTCTATCTGCTAAGAAAAGAATATTCTTAATCCATCCTTTATTTATTAACACATCAACAATTGAAATTGCTGTACGTGTCTTACCTGAACCTGTTGCCATAACTAATAGTGCTTTTCTATGACCTTTTTCTAAAATATCACAAACTGCTTGTATTGCCATCTTTTGATATGGTCTATTTGTGATTTCATTTTTAATATATGTCGTTTTTAAAGACTTCTTATTTTTACGCTTGTATATTAACCACTCTAACTCACTTTTTGTATAAATGCCTGATACTTGACGCTCAGGATAGCTTACATCATCCCAAAGATAGTATTCAAATCCATTTGTATAAAATATTACAGGTCTAATATTATGTTCTTTTTCTAGACAATCTGCATAGAGCTTTGCCTGTTGCTTTCCAATCCTTGAGTCAACACTAGTTTTTTTAGCTTCTATAACTGCAAGAGGTTTTCCATCATCTCCATATAAAACATAGTCCACAAAGCCTACACCTGAACTATTAGGCATCCCTTGAACTTCTATTTCTTCCCTACAATCTGTACCAATATTCCAACCTGCTAATTGTAGTTCTAAATCTATATACATCTTACGAGTTTTAAATTCACTTATCTCATCTACTTTAAAGTCACGGTGTTGCCCATTTTCAATTCTCTTAGCAGTAATTTTCTTTCTAAGCTCTTCATTTTCTTTAATAACTTCTTCAAGCTTCCTATCTTTTGAACCAAGACGTTCATATAAATCTTGAAGTTCCTTACGTGTCTTTTTCTGTTTTTCATTATCTTGAAGTATACTTTCATCAAAATCAATTGTATTTAATTCATCTGAATAACAGTAGTCAATCCACGATATAAACTCAAAAAGATTTCTTAAAGCAAGAATAGCTTCTTCTCTAGTAATAGGAGCACTTGTATGAACTGCTTTATTCCCTAGTTGTTGAATGTACTTGAGCATAGGAAGTAAATTAACATCAATTATGCTTCTAAAAGTGTAGTCATGTATTAATGTTGCTAAATTATCCTGATATGGAGCATTCAGCTCTTCGTCATAACTAAAAACCCATTTGACAGCTAATTCTAAAGCTCTACGAGTTAATATTGCTGTAGATGCATATGAAACAACTAAACCTTTTTCAGCCTCAATACAAGCCCCCGAGAAGCTATCGTATAATTTATGTTTCTTTAAAAAACTAAAGTTATATTGCATATTCCCCACCACCTATTTTAAATATGAGAGAACAGATTAAAAAAATACTTGGATACTGGCTTATCTTTAAACAACATAAAATCCCCAGTTATGTCCTTTATGATGAAAAAATCCTTATTCTCTCCTAACTTTTCTTTATCTTTATCCATTGCTAAAACAAAATCTATATATTCATACTCTTTATACAGTTTTTCATCTAGTTCATATCCCTGAATATCTTCATCAAAGCGATAACTAAATTTTTTCAGTAAATTCCTCTCCTTTATTTCATAGCTATAACAAAACATTCCAACTTTCGGAACGTATTGACTATCTAGTTCCTTTAATTCTTTTGCTAGCGCGTTTAGCTTTCTAAAATCACTTGTCTTCGCACAGGTTTTTACTTCAATAATCATTTCAACATCTTTTATATCTACTATAGAGTGCTCACCCAACCTCCTACACCTAGTAGTATTTTGGGTTACTATTACATCTATCTGATCTGATTCATATTTATTATGACAAATGACCCCTTTATGATAATGGAAATGTTCAAATTGCTTTTTAACCTGCTCCTTAAGAAAGTCTTCTCTTATTTCACCTCTAGTCAAATTATGATTTATTATTTCAGATGCTTCAAATTGGAGCAACAACAACCTTTCAATATACTCATCAAACTCATCAAAGTATCTCATTTAATCACCCCTAAACAAATCTCCCTTAAATGCTTTTTGCATTAAGCTGTTGAAGTTATTTTCCATTTCAAAAAGTGATTTTTGGATTAGCTCTTTTTGCTCTTCTATTTTTTGAATTTTATAGGCAAATTCATTTTGGAGTTTTATTGGTGGTAACTTAATATTGAGTTCTTTAATAATAGTTAAATTAAGTCCATTCATTATTGCTCCTTTATTTCTTAATTCAATTTGCATTAATATCATTGGATTTGAATGTATTGATAAAGATAGAAAATAGGGATTAACTAAGTCTTTATTAGGTGTAATACAAGCTAAATGTTTTGAGTTAATTGCCAATGGTATATTTTGGGGCACTACTGCTGATCTACCAGTTGTCCCCATTATAGATATTAATACATCGTCAGGATATACTCTATATCGTTTTAACTTTTCGAATTTTTCTTCTGTTATATAACGTTCTTTGCCCCATTTAAATCTATTTGTTACAACATTGTCAATACCTAAAACATATATACCCTCAGAAACAAATTCAGAATGTAACAAATCGCTTCCAAAAGGTCCTGTTCTTATGCTACTTTTCTTTTTTAATGCTAAATCTTTTATCTGAACTTTTTCCCACTCATCATATTTTTCTGCCTTTGGACCGACATCATTAATTAATAAAGATATCATTAATTCATCAAGAAGTTCAATTTGCTTCTTTCTTAAATCAATTAGTTCTTGTGCTTTATCTAACACTTTAACGATTTTCTCTTGGGTTTGGAGTGGTGGTAATGGAATTTTAATATTTTCTAAATACTTCTTTGATATATGTTTTAAACCTGCTCCTTTAAAACCATTTTCAAGGATATATATATTTCCACTTAGGAAGTAATAAACATACTTAAGTACTATTTCATATTTATTATTTGATTGAATAACAAAACAGTCTGTAGAAGTTGAAAATAAACCTTTAGAATAATGTATACTTGCATTACCACCAGTTCCAAAAATTAATGCTTCATTTTCAATTTCATATTCGTCAAGATATTTTGATAAAATATTACTTGAAGTATAAAAAGGATATAAACCAGAAGTTTTTCCTTCACTAGCCTTAATCTTAGACTTTTTTAAGAAACTAAAACCATCTTTAATTGTTATATAATCCATTATTAATCTACCATCCCTTCGATTTCATCTAGTAGATTTAATATTTTATCTTCTAAATCTCTAATATTTGCAAGTATTTGAATTGGCTCATCATACTCAACTTCATGATATTGAATCTCTTTATATCTATTAATCGAAAGATCATAGTCATTATCTTTAATCTCATCTTTAGAAACTAAAAATGATTGCTCCGTTCTCTTTCTGTCAACTTCATTTTCAAGCGAATGATATCTCTTAATAATATCATCAATATCATTTTCTTCAATTGGCTGACGTTTATCATCTAAGGAAAATCCATCTGCTTTCATATCATAGAACCATACTTTATCTGTTCCACCAGCGCCAGTCTTTGTAAATATCATAATTGCAGTAGATACTCCTGCATATGGTTTAAATACTCCACTTGGCATTGATATAATTGCATGAAGATGATGATTTTCTAGAATCTCTTTTCTTATCGATTTATGTGCCCCAGAACTACCAAATAATACACCATCAGGTACTATAGTTGCACATCTTCCACCCTTTTTAAGCATACGTAGCATAAGTGCTAAGAACAATAGCTCTGTCTTCTTTGTTTTAGTCACTTTCAATAAATCTGCTGATACAGATTCGTAGTCTAGTGAACCTTTAAATGGTGGATTTGCTAGAACAAGTGTATATTTTTCTTCATCTTTATTTTGTTCAGATAAAGAATCTCTATATTGAATATTTGGGCTTTCAACACCATGGAGCAACATATTCATTGCTCCTATACGAAGCATTGTTCTATCCATATCAAAACCATAAAACATACCTTCATTGTAATGTTTTTTTATTTCTTGAACATTAAATAGATTTTTATTGTTCTTTTGAATGTATTCACCTGCTGCAACTAAGAATCCTGCTGAACCAGCTGCTGGGTCAGCAATAATATCTGTTGGTGTTGGCTTCATAAGCTCCACCATCATTTTTATAATGTGTCTAGGTGTTCTAAACTGACCATTTGTACCTGCTGTAGCTACTTTTGATAATAAATACTCATATAAATCACCTTTAGCATCTCTGTCATTCATAGGTAATGTATCAATATTTGTTACTATCTTTTCAAGCATTTGTGGTGTTGGAATCATAAAGATAGCATCATCCATGTATTTTGAAAATGCTGATTCTTTATCTGCATCCATGTTCTTTATAAAAGGAAATACCTTTTTAGAAACTACATCATACATTTTATTGGCTCCAAGTTGCTTAAAATTTTTCCAACGAAGTTCTTGTTGGTCATCAGCAAATATTTTATCAACTTCAATACCTAATAGTTCTGCATTTAACTCTAAATCATTTTGCTTATCATCTAAACCCTTTATAAAAAGAAGATATGTAAATTGCTCTATTACAGATAGTGGATTAGTGATACCACCTGTCCAAAATATCTCCCAGACTTTATCAATTTTCTTTCTTAATTCTCCTGTTATCATTTCTTTTGCCTCCTATTTTGTTTATCTATAAAACAACATCATAGAAAAATTCTAATGCTACTTAATTTTAAAGCCTCCTAATTTTGATATGTCCAGCTATCATACATTTTTAAATTTTTAAAGTTATTTAATCTAATATTCTACCTACTATTTCTAACCTTCTCTTACAACATTGCTGTTTAATAATCGTTATAAAATTATCATTTTTAACTATCTTTGATGGAGTACTTTTATATAAATCTGTTATTTTTTCAATCATCAAATCCTCATTTATTTCATCATTCCAATAAGCCTCAATTAGAATATTGATTACATTGATAACTTCCCCCTGAGTTTTATAAAATTTTTTAACCTCCATCTTCTCACCTCTTATATCATAACTTTAAAATTACTTCATTCTTATTTTAATCTTACTTTTTAGTAATTACAAGTATATTTAAGCCTTTTAAAAACAAGTGAAATCAAGCAATTACAATTCTTAACTCTCCTTATTATAGTTGTCCACTTTATAAGCTCAATAAAATCATCAACAATATTAATCCTCAGCCTCTTTCTATCTAAAATCCTATCTACCAAACCCGCATTATAAAGAATGTTAATATAAACTTGTCCTAGCTTTTTAGAAGTACATGACTTCCAACTAGCAACAACGTGACTTTGTTTTTTCTTTCAAAGAACTCTACTATATCAGCCTTTGTAATAACCTTATCTTTTGCCTTTAACTTAATGTATAAGCAAAAACTTCCACAGCTTTAAATAGATAACATATCTAACCCTCTTAATACAAGGATTTAAGCTATCTGCTATCAACATAATGTCTTAAATAAAGCAGTAGTTACTGCAGTTTTAATACACATAAAGAATATACCTCTGAAAATTCTAGTCTGAATCCCAGGTTTGGGACTCAAAAAAACTCCTATCCTGTATCAAATTACTCCCGATATTTTATTGAGAGCAATTTATTTTGTTTTATATTTAGTTTTAATTGTATTCTATTATTGTTATAATAACATATGTATTCTTCTATAATCTCAATGATCTGTTCACTTGTAGCAGTAAAATCTTAAGAATAGAGAACTTCTTCTTTCAAATGAGAGAAAAATGATTCAATAAGAACATTATCAAAGCATACTCTGTTATGAGACATACTTTGAATAATATTCTTTTCATTTAAAAATGTCTGACTTAATTAGATCCTTATTCTTTACACTTTCATCAAACTTATATTTAATAAACTTCTTGTATCTAATCTTTGCAAGTAGTCCATTCTTTCTCATAATACGCCTACTTTTTTTATGATTTAACTTTAATTCAGCTATAGCTCTTCTATATCTGTATCTACACTTGTGCCTTGTGCAAATATCTTTAATAATATTGATGATTTGTTTTATATTTATTTATACTTTCCAACAATAATAAATACTTTTAAGGATCTTAAGAAACACTAAAATATATTTAACTGACTATTTGTATCTAAAAGATTCTATAATACATACTAGGTCATATTTACCTATTTTCTTAAGATCTCATTCAGATTTCTAGAAAATTCGTTACGCATTTCTAATTGACTAATTCTAAGATTTAGTTGTTCAATCTAAAAAAGTTCCCAAGTTCTTTTATTATAAATCGTATTGCTTGACTACAGGTGTTTAAAACGATGTGTCTCTCCATTTCATCAGTTTTAGATTAATTATTTAATCACTTCATTAAGTAAATGTATATATAAACAACTATAATTACTAGTTTATAGTTGTATTCATTTCTATAGTATAATATAGTAATATAGAAAACGTTGAAATTATTTGAGATTATTATATGTAAAGGAGAGATTATTTTGAAATATGTCACAAGTGGTGTTTGTTCAAAAGAAATTTCTTTTGAAATTAAAGATAATAAAATTAAAAATATTTCATTTTTAGGTGGATGTAATGGTAATCTTCAAGGGCTTGCAAGCTTAGCAGAAGGTAGAGATGTTGATGAAGTAATCGAAAAGCTTAAAAACATAAAATGTGGACATAAACTAACATCTTGTCCTGATCAGCTGTCCAAAGCATTAGAAGAATATAAGTCTACAAAATAATTTTCTTAACTTATAAAGCTCTATTTTGATTTAAATAGAGCTTTATAAATTTTATTACAATTTATTTTTCTAATATTTTTATCCAATGAATAAGATTTTTTATACTTTTATATGGATAATTATCTACTTTTCTTTATAATAGTTTATTATTTAAATCGTTTAATACTTTCTAAAGTATATTTTTTCTAAGTCTTACTCTTGAGTAATAATTATAATTCCGTTAGTAAGTCCATATACATTACCTGCTAGTGTTCTTCCAAGTTGTGACGCTATTTCTTCTTGTTCTTCTTTGTTTTTTGCTAGTATCGTGGGTACTCCAGCATCTATTATTAACTTCTCATCTACAGTAACTATTGCCAATATACTTCTAGTTGAACTCTCTTTCATTTTTCTTCTCCTCTAATTTTCTTTTTTCTTTAATGTCTCTAATATAGGCACGTTCCTTACAATTTCTTTTAATAATTCAATATCTTTTATTATAGGAACAATTAATAAAGCAACTTCACCATTATCAAAATTTTTTCGTGTTGAAACATATCTTTCCAATCCTAGTATTCTTGTGCATTCATGTATTATAGCTGTTCTTTGTCCTCTATGATTTAATATTACTTTTTCATTCTCACCTTTTGGCTTTAATATAATTCCTATACCATTTTCAATTATTCTTTCTCTTGTTTCAGATAATCCAATATTCATAACATATATATCTCCTACATATAAGTTATCTTTATCTCTAAATTCTATAGTTGCTTCTTCTATATCAGCAATATCTCTTATTGTATGTCCTTTTGTATAGTCTCTAAGTAATTTAATAATTGTTAGCCCGATTACAGAAGATACTCCTATTATAATGAACTTATTTTTTATATATTCTCTTAATAAAAATATACTTATAGTAGTAATTAATGATGAAATCATAACTATATAATTTCTTGCTTCGAAAGTTTTCGCTATTCCATCAATATAAGATTCTCCCCTAGGAAAGTAGTTTTCTTTTTCCATTGACGTTAGGCTTTCTTTCTCCATTTTACGAATATCTCTAAATTGTTGTATTGCTATAGCTAAAAATGTTACTGCTACATAATTTTTAGAAAGTAATGCCGGATATGCTACTGCACCTATAGCAGATGCTATAAATCCCGTTGTAAGGTGTATTAGATATCCATTTGGATATGTTGGATATTGTCTAATATCCGACTTTAGCATCAACCATCTTCCTACAAATCCTACTGTAGTACCAGATAATATATATAAAACTATAGTTAAGTCTAACAGTCCTTTTTCTTGCATATTAATAACTCCCATATTTTTTCTTTAACTATAGTTTATTTTGTACAACAAGGATAATACTATTCCATTAGAAATAAAAAAACTAGGAACAATCCCTAGTTTTTCTATACTGTATATTTCTTCTTTTAATTTGAGGTACTATCTTTTTAGCTTTCAGATATATCTATGTAATTTAATCAAAAGTTTATCTGTAATCTATTTTAATTCTATTATTTCTCCATATTGTAATATTTTAATTTTTGTATCTTTTACTTTATTTTTTAACTCATCTGGATTGGCTTGTATAATATCAAAAGTATTAAAGTGCATCGGTATAGCAGCTTTGGGCTTTATAAACTCTATAGCTTTGACTGCATCATTTATATCCATAGTAAAATTACCACCTATAGGGATTAAAGCTAAATCTACATTCTCATCTTCTAATAGCTTCATATCCATAGTTAAACCTGTATCTCCTGCATGATATATTATCTTGTTATTTATCTCAATTAAAAATCCACAAGGATTTCCACCATAAATTATATTTTCTCCTTCAAATATACTAGATCCATGTAATGCTGGTGTCATTTTTACTCGACCAAATTCAAAGCTAAATCTACCACCAATATGCATTGTATGATTATTTATTCCCTTGTTGGATAAGTAATGTCCTATTTCAAAGTTACATATAACAGTACAATTGAACTTTTTAGCTATTTCGATAGTATCTCCAAAATGATCTCCATGAGCATGAGTTAAAAATATATGTGTTAAATCCTTTAAATCTTCAATTCTTATAGGACATGTCGGATTACCTGATATAAATGGATCTATTATAGCTTTAAAGTCTTTGTTTTCTATTATAAAAGATGAATGACTCAAATACTGTATTTTCACAAAATCACCTCTTAACCTTTATCATATACCATCCATTAGCAACAAATTACTTCATTCTCAATAATGTTAATTTTATAGTAATAAGGTTTGTTAAACAAGCACAGAAAAAGAGGTAAGTAAACTTATCCCCTTTTTCATTAAATTAAAATCAATACCCGTTATTACTAGAATCCCTTGAACCTTTTACTATATCTACTGATGAACTTGCCCCTAATCTATTTGCTCCTGAGCGGATCATTTCACTAGCAATATCTAAATTTTTTATTCCACCTGATGCTTTAACTCCTATATCAGTTCCAACAGTCTCTCTCATTAATTTAACATCTGATATTTTAGCTCCACCAGTGCTAAATCCTGTTGATGTTTTAACAAAGTCTGCTCCACATTCTTTAGCTATCTTACAAGCCTTCACTTTTTCTTCATCTGTTAGTAAACATGTTTCTATTATTACTTTTACTAATGCTTTGTCTTTAGCTTCAGTTACTACTGCTAAGATATCATCCTTAACTACATCATAATCCTTATCTTTCAATGCGCCTATATTTATAACCATGTCTAACTCATCAGCACCGTCTTCTATCGCTTTTTTAGTCTCAAAAGCCTTAACTTCCTTTAATGAACTTCCAAGTGGAAAACCTATAACAGACGTTACTTTAACATCTGTTTCTTCTAACTCTTGTTTAGCTAACTTTACATAATAAGGATTCACACATACTGAAGCAAATTTATACATTTTAGCTTCTTCACATACTTTTTTTATTGTTTCCTTAGTTGTATTTGACTTTAAAATTGTATGATCTATCATTGAAGCAACATTATTCATGCTTACCTCCATAAAAGTTCTTTATTAATCTACTATTTCTACTAACTGCCCGTTTTTAGCACCTGCAGCATTACCTTCTTCTATATCTACATGCATTTCAAGAGCATATTTAGGTGAAACTCTTGCTAATACATTCTCAAATATTAGACCTCTTTCTCCACCTACTCTCACTTTTACTCTATCTTTATCTTTTAATCCAAATCTTTCTGCATCATCTGTGTGTAAGTGAATATGTCTAGCTGCAGCTATTACCCCTTTTTCTATTTCTACTTCTCCTGCTGGTCCTACTATTTTTATACCTGGACTTCCATCTAAATCTCCTGAATCTCTAACTGGTGGGTTTATTCCTAAGATACGTGCATCTGCAAATGACACTTCTACTTGGGTGTGATTTCTGGCTGGTCCTAAAATTCTTACTCCCTTTATGACATTCTTTTCCCCTACTAAATCTACTTTTTCTTCACAAGCATACTGATCTGGCTGTGACAAGTCTTTGAACTTTTTAAGTTCATATCCCTTACCAAATAACTTTTCAATGTGGTCTTTGCTTAAATGTATATGCCTATTCGATAAAGCAATTGGTAGTTCTTTTTTCATAAAATAATCTCTCCTTATTTAAGTTAATTTATTCAATTTATTAATTAAATAGAACTTATTTTTATTTTATTACAACCATACACTATCAATAAAATTATAATCCTTTTTTTTCTTAAAATCAAATTGTTTGTATACAGTATTCAGCTAAAAAAATTAATCAGCTCAAATTAAGCTGATTATATTTAAAATCCTTCGAAAAATCGTATTCCTCTTTCATATGCATTTTTTGTTATATCTTCTCTTTGCCATGTCGGAGTAACATCTGTATTCGAAACAAGAATATTTCCTTTATAGTTTGTATTTACAGCTCTAAAAAACAAATCTATAACAGGTGTACATGCGTCAAATTGATCCTCTTTATAAGGAGCTCCACCTACACATATAAACAATCCAAATCTTTTTTTATTTCTGTCTATAGAAGGATTTTTAAGTACATATTTACTTGACCAATATACCTGACATCTATCAATCATAGCCTTAGTTAAACTAGCTACTGTATTAAAATACACTGGCGAAGCTAATATTATTCCATCACTATCATTAAAGTTTTCATATAGCTCATCCATATCATCTTTTCTGAAGCATTTTCCTGTTTTTTCACATGCTCCACATCCTATGCAATGATATATACTTAAGTCTTTTAAATATACTTTTTTAATGTCTACATCTTCTTCACTATTTCTAATTCCGTCAAGAACTACATCTAATAACTTATCTGTATTCATTTTTTTTCTGGGACTACCCATAATAGCCAAAAGTTTTTTCATAATAGCTTCCTCCTAATCAAATTAATAAGCTACTAGCAAGAACTAGTAGCTTTATTTTATTATCGATTTGAATACTTGAAATATTTTGATAAAGTAAATATTATTACTGAACTTATAGGTATGTTAATAACTGAAGCTAATACTCTAATAGGAAACAGTATCATAAATCCTTTTTTAAACATAATACTTAACCATAAAGTATTTAATCCCATCGATATAACAACATAAGATACAGTCACTGTAAATAATATTTTATCTATAGAATAAATAGATTTGCTTTCCTTAATTCTCATACTTACTATTATAGGTGTCATTATAAGTACCAAAATAACAATAACATATATAGCTATAATTATATTAGGTATTCTATTGTTATAAAAATAAAGCATGCTATTTTTAAAAGTTATTATATTTTGATTATATAACAGCTTTACAACTCCTGTAGAAATAATTAATATAAAAATTGTATTAATTATATTAAAATTAATTCTACTATTTTTAGATTTTATAAACATATAAATGATACCCGGTATTATTCCCCATAACATACTACTTATAGTGAATCCAGGAAAAGGGATACCTTGTGCATTTATAATTAATCCAACAACATCTGCTACAAGTCCACTAAATCCACCTACAATTGGTCCAAACAATATTCCTGTTATAATAATAGGTATAGACCCAAAATCTATTCTCAAGCTACTTGTCCCAGCAATAGGTAGCATTACAGATAATACTCTAGTTAAAACTATACTTATAGTTGTAAGTAAACTAGCTGTGACTAGTGTTGAAACACTTATTTTTTTCATTACTTCACCTCCTTTTCTTCATTTATGACAGTTCTGTCACACTAAAGAAAAAAAGGCTCTCTAATGTAACAGCGAATGCGGTAAAGTATCGCAGATTTTTAAATGCATCTTTCGTTTAAAGGCAACATCCCATCCTTTAACACTTAACGCGCTTTACCTACTCTGCCTATTGCCATCAATATTGTACATTATTTAGTAATGCTTGTAAATACATTTCTATATAAAACTATCTTCTTCATCAATATTTTCCATACTTTTATCTTGTATCTTAATTATTATAGATTTAATTAGAGATACTAAACCTAAAAAAATTAAAACATATGCAACAATTCTATAATATTTGGCGAAAGGTGTTATCTTACTAAAAGCTAATAATACTATTCCTAGTATAAAGCATTTTTTCATATTGCTTTGTGATATTACATTTTTTCCATAATCTTTTATTCTTTTTTTATTATCTGATATTTCCTCTAATATCATTTCATTTATCTGTTTCTTAGAAGGATACATATTCGCTTTTTTCATTATATTTAAAAAATTATTTAGATTTATAAGCTTTATTTTTTTATGTTCTTTAACTTTATTTGAAAATTCAACAGCTTCGTCAGAAAAATCCGAAGTAGTTATTATTATTCCTTCATCAATATTTAGTTCTCTTAATTCTAGGAAAAAACTTCTTACATTAGATACACTGACATTGTGTTCCTTATTATGTTGATAACATTTTATTCCTAACTTCTTTTCATTAAGTATACCTATCAAATCTATGTCTTTTTTATTTAAGATTTGTGTATCCTTTAAAGTACACTTTTCTAAAACATCCTTAATATAATTAACAAATTCATCTGGTGAATAATCTATTATATCTTTATATACTTTATTTAATATTATGCTTTTATCTATATTCTCTATATTTTTTTCAAGTTTTCTCTTATTTATTTTTCTTATTAATATTATATATAAAATTATGAATTGAGTAGAAATAATAGTAGAAAGGAAAAAACTATTAGACTTATAGTAAATATAAACAAATATAAAAATCCAAATTAAAAAGCTTAATAGTGCTTTGTCCATAGAAGATGCAATGTACGACTTTCCATTACCTGTTTTCTCTGTGTAAAATTTCTTAATTTTTAGATTATTATTAAATCGTTTAGTTGAACTTATCACATTGTTAAAAATACCTTTAAATTCCATAAAAATACCTCCTTAACTATAATTCTTGACATTTAAATCAAGACTTAAACTAAGAAGGCGTATAATCAAATATTGTTTTCTTTAGAACTTTTGTTATTTTCACTAATTATTTTTACTTTTTTTGCTTTCCCCTTTACAGGATAAGATTCGGCAACGGATCCTTCAAAAATAACTTCAACTGTATCACCTGTGTTTATATCTGAATACTTAAATAATCTTTTTAAATCATCTTTCTGTATCATTGTATCAACATCAACATAAACAGATGCTTTGTCATATAAAGTATCTTTCTCTAGATTTCCCTCTAATAACAGATTAATACCATCTTTTTCTAAAGTAATACTCTTAACAACACCTCTAATTCCAACTTTATAATTACTTTTACCTTTTACTATTTTTGCTATTTGTTTAGAATTTACAGTATTATTATTTGTATTTTCTTTTCGTTGATATCCTACTGTTATGAGCAGTGAAAAAACAATTATAATCCATAATAATCTTTTCATAAATTTATCCTCTTATTTTATTTTTATGTGTCAGACCTAATTTTTAAAAATAAAAATTTTTGAAATAAGATCTAATGAATTAAATTATTATAAGGTTCTTGTATATGTTTATATGACTAATATTCATCATAATATTGTCTTGCTTAATCAAATATATCTTATAATCGTATTTTAAACGCATGCAAGAGCTTTGTATGCCTCTTACTATTATATGTATTATAAAGTTAAACCAATTTAAAATATAAATTTTCTTCTATTAAATTTTTTGTTCAATATAAATCCTACTATTAGAAGGATCACTAGTTCTAATATAAATATAAACGATATTTTATATGCAATACTATAGAAAAATTCTTGTGGTAGCATCTGTATCAAAATATCTTTACTAGGATCTAAAAGCCATAAGTCGTTTTTAAAAAATAATAAATGAAAATAAGTAAAATATTTATCAAAATCTATATACATAAGTAAAGCTAATATTCCCATAATACCTAAAGGATAAATAGATAATATCATAAGATACTTTCCTATTTTTTTTCTTTCTAATATTAATATTATAGCTAAACAGAGAATAACAACAATTAAAGAAATATTTCTTATCATATGTCCTTTTTCAAACAAATCTTTTACATCTTTCATATGTAATATCTCTTTCTCATTAAAAACCTGTCTGTTTTGTCCATTTATAGTAGCAGATATCTTTATATCGTCATCTTCTCCTTTTATATAATTTAATAGTTTTTTTGTAACTCTAGAAAGATCCTCTTTATTCATTCCCGTTTTCTTTGATATATCATATTCTTCATATTTATCTGAAAAATATTTTTCATTAAATGTAACCATATCTACAGTAGTTAATAATAACGTAACTGGTAAAAGTACGACAAAAAATAGTACGAATAGTTTTGTTAATTTCATTTCCTCACCCTTATAACGATCTTTTATTTGTTAGTTCTTCTTTTAACTTTTATTTCATATAGATTTATATTTACTTAGAATCAGATATTAAACACAATGTATGCATATAGTTATACAGTTATCGGCTCCATTTCCTATTTTCTTTAACTATATTTTATATGTATTGCCGATTAATTACAACTCTAAAAAAATAAATCACAAAATTTTATTTGTACAAAAAACAAAAGCTCGGTAATCCGAGCTTTTATTGCATAGCTTTTTCTAACTTATCCAAGTGTTGTAATGGAAACATTCTTAAAAGTTCTTTAAATTGTTCTACTGTTAATCCTTGAGTAGTCGTATATATTTCTATCTTTTCATCTAAGCTAGCATTCTTAAATCTTTCCTTTATTTCTTCAAAATTAACGTTCATATGCAAGTTCACTCCTTTTGATATGTTATTAGTTTATATTATGATTCATTAGTTCTAAAAATATTCTAAGTATGTGAATGTTCAAATACATATGAACTATATATTAAACTATAATACTTTAAAGCATTATATTAATTAAAACAATTTTAGTTTTTCTAGCTTAATAATTAATTTGTGTTAAAATACTTATCAGTTGCTCATAACTCATATCCTTTGAAACTGTATATGTACCACGTTGAAATTTTCTTTGTAAATTTTTGCCTATAATCATTTGACTTAACTTTTCTTTATCTTCTACAATACCTTTACTATGTAAGTTTTTTACTATAATATCACTTGTATCTCCTGGATTTATAGTAAACTTAATATAGTTATTTTTAATATCTTTTTCTTTATTAATAACTTCTTCAGTTGTATCTTTTTTAGAATTATTAATCTCCTTTTTCTCATTCTTTTCATTTTTTTCAATTTTTTCTTTCAAAGAAACCATTCCTAAGTCCCTTGCTTTTTGAATTATTTCTTCTTCTGAATATTCTACGTATTTAGGTTTTGTAAAAAGTGTTGATAAAAGACTAGTTATTACAAATCCTATTCCTACTCCTAACAATATAAGATATAATCCATTTTTGTTTTGTTTCACTCTTATCTTCCCCTTTTGAAATTATAAAATAGTTATCCTTTGATTTTATCGTAACATATAGAAAAGAAATATACAGATTTTTGTATATTTCTTTTCTATAATATATATTTAATTTTGTTTATAAAAAATCCTCTTTATAACTATAAAATATTATTATAATAAGAAAATATTTGACTTCTTACACTCTTCAATCATACATTCAGGCCAAATTGAAGCTTGCACTTCCCCTATATGTGCTTTTTGTAAAAAATACATGCATATTCTAGATTGTCCTATACCTCCACCTATAGTATATGGAAGCTTTTTTTCTGAAAGTAATTTATGATACTCTAAGTTTAATCTTTCTTCACAGTTAGCAATCTTTAGTTGTTCTATTAGCGATTCTTCACTAACCCTAATACCCATGGATGAAAGTTCTAATCCTTGATTTAAAATAGGATTCCAAAATATAATATCTCCATTTAAGTTCCAATCATCATAATCTGGAGCACGTCCATCATGTTTTTCTCCTGATGCTAGTACATGTCCTATCTTAGTTATAAATACAGCTTTTTTCTCTTTAGCTATAGCATGCTCTCTTTCCTTTGGTGTAAGTGTAGGATATTTATCTTCTAATTCTTGTGATGTTATGATTGATATTTCATCTGGTAACATTCTATTTAACTGAGGATATAAGTTACATATATAGTCTTCTGTTTTTTTAAAAACTTTAAAAATTGACTTAATTGTATTTATTAAAGTTTCTTCTGTTCTTTCTTCCTTATTTAAAACTTTTTCCCAGTCCCATTGGTCAACATATATAGAATGGATATTATCCAAATCTTCATCTGGTCTAATTGCATTCATATCTGTATATAAACCCCTTCCAGTTTCAAAGTTATACTTACCAAGAGCCATTCTTTTCCACTTAGCTAAAGAATGTACTATTTCTAACTTTGCATTATCATCACTTGGAACTGTAAAAGATACTGGCTTTTCTATTCCATTTAAATCATCATTAAGTCCAGAAGCTGACCTAACAAATAGTGGAGCTGAGACTCTTATTAGTTTAAGTTCATTTGCTAGCTCTGCTTCAAAAAAATCTTTTAATTTTTTTATAGCAATTTCTGTGCTTATTACATCTAAACTAGGCTTATAACCCTCAGGTACTATTAAGCTTATTCCCATATTCCTAACTCCTCCTACATATATCTATAATTATTTTATTAAAATTACAAAAACAAAAAAACCCTTCGTCCTATAAAGGACGAAAGGTTATCTTCCGCGGTACCACCTTAATTAGCTAAAAGCTCTCTTTCCAGTACAGAATTAATCGATATCGATACTGTCCAATTCTTAACGGGTTGGATCCGTCTAAGCCTACTTTCCACAGATTTCGGTTAGAGACTCATAGATGTTCTTCAAAATAGGTCTCATATCGGATTCTCACCGTAGTTCCGACTCTCTGTGATAATTACCTAAATCTACTCTTCTAATCATAGTCTTTCGCTATTTAAAGCCTTAATTTATATTAATATAAATTATATATCACTATATAAATATAGTCAATATCATTTTATATTTTAAAAACTACTTCACAAAAACGCTATATACAAATATAGTAAGCTTTATACTAAAACTTTTGCTAAAAAGTTCTTAGTTCTTTCGTTTTTAGGATTTCCAAAGACTTCTTCAGGCTTTCCTTCTTCTACTATTTTACCTTCATCCATAAACAGAACTCTATCTCCAACTTCTTTTGCAAATCCCATCTCATGTGTTACAACTACCATTGTCATTCCTTCTTTTGCTAAGCCTTTCATAACTTCTAAAACTTCTCCGACCATTTCAGGATCTAGTGCTGAAGTTGGTTCATCAAATAACATAACATCAGGTGACATAGCTAACGCTCTAGCTATTGCAATTCTTTGTTTTTGACCACCAGAAAGATTGTTAGGATAAGTAGAAGCCTTATCTTCTAGTCCAATTCTTCTTAGCAAATCATAAGCAATATTTTCTGCCTCTTCTTTGCTTAATCCTTTTAATTTTATTGGTGCAAGAGTTATGTTTTCTAATACAGTCATATGTGGAAATAAATTAAACTGTTGAAAAACCATACCCATTTTTTGTCTTAACTTATCTATGTTTGTATTCTTATCAGTTATAGAAATATTTTCAAACTTTATTTCTCCACTAGTTGGTTGCTCAAGTAGATTTAAACATCTTAGAAAAGTACTTTTTCCTGATCCACTAGGTCCAATAACAACAACAACTTCTCCTTTTTCTATTGTTGTATCAATACCTTTTAATACATGTAATTTATCAAACTTTTTATTTAAGTTAGATACTTCTATCACTAGCCTTCATCCTCCTTTCTATACGTCCAACTATTTTTGATAGTGTAAATGTCAATACAAAGTATAGTATAGCACCTACTGCTAAAGGTCCTATAGCATTATAAGTATTTCCTCTAATCGTATCTACATTGTACATAAGCTCTGTCGCCCCTATAACTGATACTATAGATGATTCTTTTATTATAGTTACAAATTCATTTCCCAATACAGGTATTATATTTTTTACTGCTTGAGGAATAATTATATATCTCATGGACATAGTATGACTCATTCCAAGTGATCTAGCTGCTTCCATTTGTCCACTCTCAATAGCTTCAATACCAGATCTTATTATCTCAGCTACATAAGCAGCACTATTTAGTGATAATGCTATTGCCCCTGCTGTAATTTCTGTAAAATCAAAAGGTAAAGCAAAATATATTATATATAATTGTACTAAAAGAGGCGTACCTCTTACAAATTCTATATAAGCACTAGAAACTAATTTAAGTGGTTTGTTTTTAGATATTTTCATTAAGGCTAATATAGTTCCTAATATAGTTCCAAGAAATACTGCTAATATAGATAATAATATTGTATTTTTCACACCTACTATAAAGAATTTATAATAATTACTTAAAAACGAAAAGTCCAATATTCTAACCCCCTAACACTTCTTTTTTACACAATATAAGATAGTGGTATCCACTATCTTATTACCGAAAAATCTATTTTGACATTTTATTTGCTTCTTCAAAATATTTATCTATAAGACCTTCTTTTTGAAGTCTTTTAATTGTTTTATTTATAGATTCTACTAGTTCCTTATTATTCTTTCTAAGAGCTACTGAGTATCCGCCTTCTTTATCTTTAAATTCTATTCCTGGTAAAACTAAGTCTTTATTATTCTCTACATATGATTTAGCAACAATGTCTTCAATCAATACTGCATCTACTTTATTAGATCTTAATTGTAATATCAAATCAGGCACTTTTACTAGTGGCTTAAGTTTTGCCCCACTTATTTCTTTTTGCGCTATCTTTTGTTGCACAGCACCTTTTTGTACACCTATAGTTTTTCCTTTTAAATCTTCTAATGTCTTTATACTATCTTTATTTTTACCATTTATTACTATATAGTGTTTACCAAAGAAATATTTATCTGAAAAATCAACTTTTTTTGCTCTTTCTTTATCTGGTGTCATACCTGCTAAAACCATATCTATTTTATTATTTTGTAAAGCCATTATAAGCGGATCAAAAGACATTTCTTTTATTTCTAGCTCTACGTTTAAATCTTTAGCTATTTCTTTAGCTATTTCAATATCAAATCCAACTATAGTATCTTTACCATTAACTTCTTTATGAAACTCAAATGGCGGATAATCTGCACTTGTTCCTAAAACTATTTTTCCTGATTCTTTTATTTTTTCTATTTCCGTTTTTCCTTCTTTAGTTCCTGTTTGATTTGAACATCCAGCAAATCCTATAGTCATTATTCCAATAATAAATAAAGCTATAATTTTATTAGCTTTTTTTCCAAACATTTCATTGAACCTCCTCTATTATACTCCTTTAATAATAATACATGTTTTAGAATAACTTTTCAAGTTTAATTTGTTTTTAATTCTTTACTTTTTATTAATATCTTTATGTAGGCAGGTTCTGTCCAATGTTATTATATTTGATGTGCATAAATATTATTAACTTGTATATTTATTAATTTAGTTTCACTCTGACTATACTTTACAATAATTTATTGCTATCAATGCTAATAATAAGTCTCTTAAATAGCATCATTGTAATTAAGTGTCTTTTATTCAAATATATCATCTAAAAGCTTCTTAATATGTTCTTCTCTTTTTTTTGTTTCTTCTTTATCAATAGTTATTATCTCGTCTTCTATTATTATCACACTACCTTCTTTAGCCTCAGAAGGTAGCTTTTTTATATTAATGTTTATCATTTTATCATTTTCCAATTCCACTATGGCTAAGTCCCCTTCAAACCTATCAATTATTCCCTTCATATAGTGATCTCCTTTTTTACTATTTTACACATTGTTTATCTGGTCGATATCCACTTTTCTCTGCTTCTTCTTTGGTGTTAAAAATTACTCTGTTTTTTTCGTTTGGTAATCTACTACATTCTTCAGAGTGGTATACATTCGTGTTTTTATTGCCTATATATATGCTTTTTTCTACAGTTGTATTCTGTACTGTATTACTTTCTATATTTTTAGGTAATATTAGTTTTTCACCATCTGATATTATTCTTATAGTACCTAATTCGTCAGTTCTAAGTATATTCACATTGTTATTTTTAAGGGTATCAATAGCTTCTTTGTGAGGATGTCCATAATCATTATTTTTACCTAGTGATATTACACCGTATTTAGGATTTACTGCTTTTAAAAATTTATCAGAAGTTGAAGTTCTACTTCCATGATGACCTACTTTCAATACATCTGATGATAAATTATATCCTAAGTTTAACATCTCCTCCTCTGACTCTTTTTCAGCGTCTCCCGTAAAAAGAAATGATATGTTCTTATACTCTAATTTATTAACTATTGAATATTCATTAGTATCAGAGTAGTTATCAGAATTTGGAGCTATTATTTTAAATTTTAAATCATTATCATTTATTATATCTATTCCACCTTTTGCTACAGTGGCTTTTAACCCTTTATCTTTAATTGATTTTACAACTCTTTCAAAAATCTTAGTATTTGCAGATTTCTTAGGCATATATATTTTTCCTATTTCAAAAGTATTTATAACTTCTGGCAAACCTCCAATATGATCCTCATGAGGATGAGTTGCTATTAAATAGTCTATCTTTTTTATTCCTTGTTCCTTTATATAATTTACAACTAAATCTTTATCATCTCTATTTCCTCCATCAATTAGGGACGTTTGTCCATTAGGAAATTGTATTAATATGCTATCTGCTTGTCCTACATCTATAAAATGAACTGCTAACTGATCTTTTCCAACTTCATTTGAAGAATCTTGTACATTACATCCTGATAATGTAATTGATAATAGTAAGATAACTGTTATAAATAATAGTATTAATCTTGATTTAAAAATTTTGTTCATATTTTATCCTCTCTATCTTAACTTTTTTCTTATTGTGTTTTTATAATAGCTTATAGCCATTGTAAAAATATAATCATAAACTATAATTAGAATTTGTAATAGTATGACAATACCCCATAATGGTATATCAATGTTTATATTTCCTATAATCATTAAGAAAAACTTATAGTTTATATATAGAGATAAGTTTAAAACTAAAATTTTTATAATCCATTCTAGTACCACCTTATCTATTCTCTCTATAAAATATTTTATTATGGGATAATGTCCAAACAATAAAATATATAAAATTGATATACCTTTATTAGGCATTATAATAAAAGAGATTATACTTGTAGCAATATATGCCATAATTGAAGTTGAAACACCAGCCTCTATCACTACTATTGATAATAAAAATGAACTTATCACTAATAAGGTAATTTTATTGGTTGGAATAATTATAGTTAGGTAAAGCATTACAGTTGATAGAAGAACTATCATTCCACCAAATGTAATTTTTTTAGTAGAGGTTATATTATTCATATAAATTTATCCTCCTAATTAAATACAACTTATTAAGTCTCCACCACAACATTCACATAAACAGTCTGAACATATTAAGCAACTACAGATATCACAAAATGAAGCTCCACCTCTGTATCCCCTACTATTTCCATATTCTCTATAAGTGTTATTTCTAAAAGACAGATTATTAAGTACAGATCTATACTCCATATTACCTGGTTCTAAATTTACAGCTAATTGTATATATTGACGTGCTTGATCATACCAGCCTTGTTTTAAATATAGTAATCCTTTTAAAAAGTTCCATTCTGCTCCTCTGACGGTGATACCCTCAAGCATTTGATTTGCTTGACTAAGATTACCTTGCTCTATATATGATCTAATTTGTGCATAAACATTTGTTCCGCTATTATTGTCATTATAATTAGTATTATTATAGTTAGTTCCGTTGTTACTATTGTATTGACTACTACTTCCTCTATTTTTCATAAGATAGTCATACGCTTCATTTATTTCTTTTAATTTTTCCTCTGCTAAGTCAGATAATGGATTATTTGCATATTGGTCTGGATGATATTTTCTTACTAATTTTTTATAAGCTGCTCTTATTTCTTCTTCACTAGCCCCTTCTCTAATGTTTAATACTTCGTAAGGATTTCTCAATTTGTTCTTCCTCCTTCTGGTTAATTATGTTATCCATTTTATATCTAGTTCCCATATATATTATATTTTCTAATATACTTCTATTATACTTTACATCTAAAAGCTCAAAACTTCTTGACATATTTTCAAGCGTAAATGTTAAAGAAAATTCTATAGGCTCTTTTATTCTATTCAAAAAATCATTTATACTTTCATTTTCTTTATATTTATATTGCAATATTATTGGATTATAGTTTTTCTTTTTTATATCTTCTTCTATATCATTAAAAGCATCTAATATATATATCCATCTTCCTAAATTATATCCTAACCATTTAAGTGTTCTAATTATTTTTTCATCTGTTATAAAATCTGGTGTTGATATACTTTCCATAAGCTTTCCAAACATATCTGCAGCTTCATCTACTTTATTACATTTATTGTTTTCTAGTTTTGAAAGTTCTTTTAAGTATTTCTTAATATCATTATATTGGCTAGGATACTTTCTAGATGATTTTTTTACAGAGTTAATGAATGGAACTGTACCTAATAAAGATGTTATGGACTTTTCATCATTCCAATCATCTATTAGCTTAAAATATATCAACATAGTACTAATATTTGATGTATATTTTAAGGCGTTATTCATTTGTACTATAGGTTTTTTCTTAAAAGGATTAGCTATACATCCTTCAAATGTAATTTGTGATCTATCTTCTTGAATTGAAGATAAAAGTAATCCCATAAATGTTAAGTCATAATTTAGTCCCATTCGAACCATTTGATTTGCTTCTTTTCCCATAGCTTTACATAGTCCACAATAGTATGCTCTAAACATGTTGTATTCTTTCATCTTTAATTCACTTTTATAAGGAATTACATATCCAAACAATAACTTCACTCTCTTCTTTATAGTATTTATTACTTTATTTTAAAACAAAATTCTTAATATATCAATTAACTAAATGTTTATGTATAAAAGTTAAAACCTATATGAACAATCATACAGGTTTTTTATTAATAATATAGATTCTTTACAGATATGAACCTCCATCTAGAGAAATTACTACCTCTAGTGGTGTATCTTGATGTCTTCCTCTTAATCCGACAGCATATATTGTATATCTTCTATTACGTCTTAATCTAATATTTGGTATAGAAAGTATTCTTCTATTGGTACTAGCTATATACACTTCTAAATCATAGTTTCCTGGATCTAAAGTTAAGTATTCAGTAAATTCTTTAAATCCTACATTTCTAAATAAAACTCTTCCTTCATTTGTTTTTATATCTACTCTAGGAGTATTTGGTGATAAATGACAAAATCTTAAGTGAAGCATTCTAGGTTGTGCTCTAATTTCAGTTTCAGGTATCGTTAGCAAAGATATATCTTCTTCTCTACCAGCAATAGCTAATGTATATATACCTCTAGGTGTAGTATTAATTTCTGCATCTATGAGAGGATTTCTTCTTAGTCCAGCTTGAAAAACTTTTATACTGTATCTTCCTGGATATGCCGACACATATTGAGTAAATTCTTTATAATCCAGATTTTCAGCTATTACAACATTGTTCGCTAATATATCAACCTTTCGAGCATTTGGACTAGCATGGAATACTCGAAAATATGATAAATCTTGTTGATTTTCTAGTTCAAATACATCATCTTCGTAGTCATATAACGAATCAAATTCCCAATTCATTTTGTCAGTCCCTTCTTTTTTAAATTTTATTTCATTATATGCCTATCTTATTAATATAGTTAACTATTTCATCTAAATTGTTCCATTCCCTTATTAGCTAAACTATCTGCTAATTCATTCAGTTCTACTCCTGCATGGCCTTTAACTTTTAAGAAAGTTATATTATCTATTTTATTGATTAAATCTAATAATTCTATCCATAAATCTTGATTTTCTACAGGTTTCTTTTTTGAATTTTTCCATCCATTTTTTTGCCAGTTCTCGTACCATTTTTGGTTTATACAATTACATAAGTAAGCAGAATCTGTATAGACTTCAACTGGTATATCTGTTTTCTTAAGTATCTTTAATGCCTCTATACATGCCTTTATTTCCATTCTATTATTCGTAGTGTTTATTTCTCCTCCATATATTTCCTTTTTGTTATCTTTATAAGTAAGTACTGCACCGTATCCCCCTATGTTCTTACTATTTTGATTTCCTGAGCATGCTCCATCAGTATAAATTATTATTTTATTCATACGTATATTCTTAGAACCTCCTTCTAATATTTTCTTAGAATAAACAATACCTTTCTTTTTCTTTTATAATATTTTTAATGTTTATGTTATATAATAAATATATTAAGTTTAAAATATGATATAATTATATCTTAGATGTTATTTTAAGTCATATAAAAATGTTTACATCTAATAAAAATTATTATACAAATTTACTGTTGTTATTTTTCACTAGCCTTTGGAGGTGTTTAATTTTGAAACTAAAAAACAAAATAAATGTAAAAAAATCATTAATAGTTTTTCCTATAGTATTTGTTTTACTTATTTCTTCTGTAGTAGGAGTTCTTAGCTTTACTTCTTTGCTTAATCCAGAAAATGGTGCTAGTACTTCTGACAAGCCTGTTGATATTAAGGAGCTTATTAATGACAAGACAGCACTAGAAATTTTTAATATAATTCAAAATTTTAACAATTATGTAGACAAGGAAATTACATTAAATGCTCAATTTTTAAAGTTTGATAACAATGAATACTCTATAGGAGTTGAATCTAAACTTAAAAATGATGAAGAAATGATCTTTGATATAGTAGCAGATTTCAGCGAAATTGGAATTCCTAAAGATATTTCAGACTCAGACTGGGTTGAAGTAAAAGGCGTAATAAAATCAGTTAAGCGACAACATGAAGATCATGAACATGATGCTCCAAAATTAGTTGTACAATCTATAAAGAAAGTCGATAAAAAATAAAAAGGGTTTTACATTTTGTAAGACCCTTTTTTCATTTTTTTCATTTATATGTCCATATCTTTTAGTTTATCTTCTAAAGCTTTCTCTAAATATATATCTTTTATTCCCCAAGCTTCTTTAAAACTTTTATATTCATCTATGCATGATTTATCTATCTTACCTGATTTTATTGATCTTATTAAGATATTTTTAGGAGTATGTTCCACATCTATAAATTCTAACAACTGAGTAGAATATCCTAATATCTCTAATAAATTCGCTCTTAAACTATCAGTTATAAGACTAGATAATTTTTCTTTTATTATCCCATGTTTTAGCATAGGTTTCATTGTTGAACTATTTATCTTTTTAAATAACTCATGCTGGCAACATGGAACAGATAATATAATATCGGTGTTCCAATTTACTGCCTTAGCTAATGCTGCATCAGTTGCCGTATCACATGCATGTAAAGTTACTATCATATTTACCTTTTCTATATCATCAAAATCTTTAATATCCCCATGTATGAATCTAAGTTTATTATAATTTAAATCTTTTGCAACGTTATTACAAAATTCTATAACGTCTGATTTTAAGTCTAAACCAATTATATTTACATTTAGCTTTAGTATTTTTACGAAATAATAGTATAAGGCAAAAGTCAAATAAGACTTACCACATCCAAAATCTATTATATTAAAAGTTTCCTTACCCTTTATATGAGGAACTATATCAGAAACTATTTCTAAAAACCTATTTATTTGTTTAAATTTATCATATTTTTTATTATAAACCTTTCCACTTTCATTCATTATCCCAAGCCTTATTAAGAAATCACAAGGCGTACCTTCATTTATAATGTATTCTTTTTTTCTGTTATGACTTAAGCTTATTTGCTCTTTTGTTGGTTTCTTTTTTAATATATTTACTTTTCCCTTCTTGCTTATTAAAACTTGATAATCTGCATCTATAGCAAAAAACATTCCTTGTTTAAAATAATTCTTTAACAGCTCGTCTAATTCTTCTATACTGTCACTTTTACCTAAATTTTTATGCATAACTTTACTATTATATTCATATGTAAATTGAATCTTTTTTTCACCCTTTATTAATACAGGCTTTAAATTAACCTTAATAAAATTATTATTATCTTTCTTTCTTTGATTACTTAAAACTCCATATATCATTTTTTCATTTTCTATTACGTCATTTAAAAGTTCATTCAAGTCTTTCATATTTTATTCCTCTTTTCCAATTAAACTATCTATATCTATTTCTTTTACCAATTTAAATAACTTATCTTTATTATTGAGACTAGGATCTTCTAAAACTTTATCTAATAAATATTTAAGTATTTCGCCTATTACTTTCCCTTGAGAAAATCCTAATTCCATAATATCATGACCATTGATTTTTAAATCCTTAAAGCTTAGAGGTTCTTTTTTATTTAATATCTCCTCGTATCTATTTTTAAACTCACATATTTCATTAAAATCTCTGCCTTCTTTAGTACCTTTTCTATCAGCAATTTGCAACTTTAATAAATCTTCTATATTATTTAATCCTACTTTGTTTATAAATTTTTTTACACTCTTATCTTTTTCAAAATTATATAAAGACATATGATATTCCACAAGTATTTTTACTGAAAGTATTGTATCATTATCAAATTTAAGACTTCTAAGTATTTTTTCAGAAAGCTCTTCTCCTATCTTAGCATGACCATAAAAGTGTCCTATTCCTTTTTCGTCAGTTGTAAAACATTTTGGTTTTCCTATATCATGTAATAAAGCAGCCAATCTTAAATTTAGTTTTGGTTCTGTATTATCTAATACACACATAGTATGCTCAAATATATCTTTATCATGATTTGGATTTTTCTGTTCAAACCCAATACATTCTTCAATATCTGGTATAGTATATTTTAATAAATCTAATTCTGACAACATTCTAATTCCCGTAGAAGGTTTATCTGATAACAAAATCTTTACAAGCTCTTCTCTTATTCTTTCTTTACTTATATTCTTAAGTAATTCCCTTTTATTATGCATTGCATCAAAAGTTTCATTATCTATATTAAAATTTAACTTAGTAGCAAATCTAACTCCTCTAAGTATTCTAAGTGCATCTTCTTGAAATCTTTCATATGGATCTCCAACACATTTTATTAAGCTCTTTTCTAGATCTTCTATTCCGCAAAATAAGTCTATAAGTCCATCTTCATCATTATACGCTAGTGCATTAATAGTAAAATCCCTACGTTTTAAGTCATCTTTTAAATCTCTTGTAAATTCAACTTCACTAGGTTTTCTATTATTTATATACTCTTTTTCTGTTCTAAAAGTAGTTACTTCAAAAATTTTGTTATTTACAATAACACTTATAGTTCCGTGTTTTATACCTGTAGGAATAACTTTAAAATTTTTGAATATATTAAGCATTTCATTAGGAGTTGCATTCGTACATATATCCCAGTCTTGAGGAATTTTCTTTAACAAATAATCCCTAACACAACCTCCTACTATATATCCTTTATATCCTTTGCCTTTTAATGTATCTAATATTATTTTAACTTCTTCTGGATAAACAATTTTCATTTTGCTCCTCCTAGCATGAATATATACATAGTATATCATTGTTTTTTGATATTAAATAGAAAATACTTTACTAGTTTACTAGTAAAGTATTTTTTTACTCTTTTATTTCATTTTCAAGCTTATTAGATATACTATCTATTTCCTCTATACTGCTAACTACTTCTTGTATTCTAATATTTTGTTCCGTTATACCTGCTGTTACTTCTTCTATAGATGCTGAATTCTCTTGAACTGAACTTGATATACTAAGCATTTGTTCTACTATATTCTGTGAGTTTTCTTTTAAAAGTTTAATCATATTATCCATACTTTTAGCTTGATCTAGTACATTTATATTATTTTGACTTATCTCTTCGAATACTTTTTCTACATCATGTGTTGTATCAATACTTGCTTCAAAGGATTCTTTAACATTATCTACTTTACTTGTTACTTTCTCTGTCTTATCTCTTACTTGTTCTAGTATTACAGATATTTCTTCAGTTGAGTGTTTTGAGTTTTCTGCTAGTTTTCTTATTTCTTCAGCTACAACAGAAAAGCCCTTACCTTCCTCACCTGCTCTTGCAGCCTCTATAGCTGCATTTAATGCAAGTAAGTTTGTTTGCTCCGCTATTTGATTTATTGTGTTTAATATACTGCCAATTAAATTGGACTGTTCATTTAGCTCTTTGAGCATTTCTACAGTTTCTTTTATATTTTCATTAACTTCATTCACTTCTTTTTTTAATATATTTATTTTTGAATTTCCTTCATCAGTTACTATAGCAGTAGCTTTTGTTAAATCAGACATATTATTTGAAGCATTTGATATTACCTCAACTTCTTCATTGCTCATACTTATATAGTTATTTATATCTGTTATATTATGGGCCTCAGATTCTATACTAGATGATATATAAGAGAATGTATTTGTTGTTTCTTTAGACATGTTCTCTACAATATTAGCATTTTCTTTCAGATTATTACTAAACTTTCCTAAAACTTCTACTGTTTCTTTTACTTGTTTAAATAGTTCTTGCATTTTTTCTTTATCATTCTTGGATTCTAAATTTTTTTCATTTAACTTATCTGTTATTCTTTTAGCTACATTATTTTGAACAATAAAAATTGTCGTAACAAGTACCATATATAAGTTAAGAATTACTAATTTCTTTGAATCTAATCCCGGAAACATGCTAGTCTTATATGTAAAATAAAAATAATTTGTAAATATAATTCCTATTATTCCTGAAACAGCTATTAGCTTAGGTTGCTGATATATGGTTATAATTCCCATGCAATAATATAAAAGCAAATAGTTGCCGGTATGAGGATTCGTTTTAATAATTAAGAAACATAATAAAAATACTCCTACAATTGTTATATATCTTACTTTATCCTCATAAATTTCTTTATAAGTAAAAATTGTAGTCAAGCCAGCAGTAATTATTCCTACAACAACTAAAGTTATTATAGTTTTTATAGGAGCTTTACTTATTATATCTACTAAAACTCCTAATGCTAATGAAAACCACATAAGTTTAACAATAATCCTATTCTTTTCTCTATAAGTGTTTTCTACAGACACTTCTACTCTACCTCCAATATGTGTTTTTGTAATTTAATGTTATTTATTCTATTTATTTTATTATTTTCCTTTTTTTATTTTATATTTCTGCATATTTAGTCATTTTGTACTAAGTATTATGTAGAATATATAGTAAAATGTATTACATATGTTTCAAACTTTGTTCTTATAACGTTAAAGCTATTTCTATTAAAATTTAACTCATTAAATAATTCTATAACAATGTTAAAGTAGTATAAATATAACTAATAATAAATATTTCAGAAATATTTATTATTAGTTATATTACTTTATAAAAATTCTTTTCTTAATAAATCCATCATTATGTAATATTTAAGTTAGTTTTATATATCATAATCAATGTATTATTTAATAAAAGACAACTTCTTCCTTAACAAGCTTTCCATCATCGTATATCAATTTCCCTGAAAATAATTTATTTTTACTTAACCAGCTTAGAAACACTCTATCTCCTTCCCACATATTTAATTCATTAACTAAATTATCTTCTATCCATTCTAAATCTCCTTCATCAGATTCTGTAAGCTCCCCTTCGAATTCATTAGCTGTATATAGAAACATATACCAATCCTCATCATCTTTAAACTTAGGAAAAGTAAGTATCCCTCTAAGTACTGGTCTTTTTATAGTTAAACCACTTTCTTCCTTGACCTCTCTAATAATACAATCTTCAGGAGATTCTCCTAGCTCCATCTTTCCTCCTAATCCTACCCATTTTCCTTCGTGAACATCATTAAGTTTTTTATTTCTATATAACATAAGTGTTTTTCCATCATTTTTTACATAGCACATAGTTGTAAGTTTCATATTAATTTTCCTTTCTCTTGTATGTTTTTATCTTTCTATATATTAATACACATTCATAGTAGCTTTAAAAATTAATAATAAATCTATTAATTTTTTATACTATTCATTATTGATATAATCTATCTTAATACAAAAATATGTAAATATTTCATAAACTCTTATAAATAAATTTTTAGTTAATAAATATTATTTTTCTTTATCACTTTACCTTACTTGTAGAAATATAAAGACTGGTTTATATAAACCAGTCTTTTATAAAAAAGTATTTATTATTTTATTACTAAATCATTAATAGCTTTTCCAGGTGGAACTATAGGATATACACCTGAATTTTTATTTATTAAACATTCTACTAAAACAGGTCTATTATTATTAGAAACTTTATTAAGAACGTCACTTAAACTCTTTATTGTATCTACTCTATATCCTTCTATTCTATAAGCTTCTGCTAGTTTTAAGTAATCCACTTCGTCTCCTAAATCTGTTTGTGAATATTTTTTATCTTGGAATAAATTCTGCCACTGTCTAACCATACCAAGACTACTATTATTAAATAATAGTATTATAATAGGTAAGTTATGTTTCGTAACAGTAGCTAACTCATTACAATTCATTCTAAAGCTACCATCACCAGTAACAAGTATCACTCTTTTTTCTGGATTTCCTAGTTGTGCACCTATAGCTGCACCTAATCCGAAACCCATAGTTCCTAATCCTCCAGATGTTATAAATGTTCTTGGTTCTTTAAAGTTCCAGTGCTGAGCAGTCCACATTTGATGTTGCCCTACATCTGTAGATACTATAGATTCACTTCCTAAAACTTCACAAGCTACATTTAAAATGTTCTGTGGTATGAATTCATCATCATTTATTTCTTTTTGATGTTTCCAACTCTCTATTTGATCTAACCATTCTTGTCTATTTTTATCTTCTATACAATTTATTAGTTCATTTAATATAATTTTGACATCTCCAACTAAAGAAATATCTGCTCTTATATTTTTAGATATCTCTGTTTCATCGATATCTATATGAATTATTTTTGATTTTGGAGCAAATTTATCTGGATTACCTATTACCCTATCACTAAATCTAGCTCCTATAGCAATAATTAAGTCACTTTTATTAACACTTAAATTAGCTTCCTTTGATCCATGCATACCTACTAATCCTAAAGACAGTCTATCTTTTCTATCAATTGAACCAAGACTCATTAGAGTATTTACTATTGGTATGTCTCCCTTATTAGAAAAATTTTGAAGTTCCTTAGACGCATTAGAAATGATGATACCTCCACCTGCATATATAACAGGTTTTTGAGCTTTATTTATCTCATTAGCTATATCTTTTAATGCTTCTTCCTGAATAGCTACCTTTTCTTCATTATCAGTTTTATCAATTTGATCTTCTTTTTTGTATTCGGCATAACTAAGGAACACATCTTTAGGTATGTCTACAAGTACAGGACCAGGTCTCCCATTTTTAGCTATTTGAAATGCTCTTCTCAAAGTATCAGCTAATTTTTCAATACTTTTAACAAGAAAATTATGCTTTGTTATAGGTATAGTAACACCAGTTATATCGATCTCTTGAAAAGAATCTTTACCAATTAAATTATTAGCAACTTGCCCTGTTATTACTACCATTGGAACAGAATCCATATATGCATTAGCTATCCCTGTTACAGTATTTGTAGCTCCAGGTCCTGATGTAGCAATACAAACCCCTACTTTACCTGTTACTCTAGCATATGCATCTGCAGCATGAGAAGCTCCTTGTTCATGAGATGTTCTAACATGATTAAAATGATCCATCTCATCATACAGAGCATCATATAAGGGGATAACTGCTCCCCCAGGATACCCAAATATTACATCTACATCTTGCTCTTTCAAACACTTTAATACTATTTGTGCTCCACTTAGTTTCAACCCTATCTCCTTCTTTCTTATATCGCTACTATTTTATTTTACAAACAGCTCCGTAAGATGCAGATGAGACTAGTTTTGAATATTTCGCAAGATATCCAGTTACTGATGGTTCTTTTATAACTAAATCTTTTCTTCTTTTTTCAAGTTCTTCTTCGTCAACAAGTAAATCTAGCTTTCCTTCTAAAATATCTATATCTATAATATCTCCGTCTTTAACCAGACCTATCGGACCACCTTCTATTGCCTCTGGTGATACATGCCCTATTGCAGATCCTCTAGTTCCTCCAGAAAATCTACCATCTGTTATTAATGCAACATCTTTATCCAATCCCATTCCTGCTAAAGCAGATGTTGGAGTTAACATTTCTCTCATACCTGGACCACCTTTAGGTCCTTCATATCTTATAATTACAATGTCACCTTTGTTTATTTTTCCACCTAGTATTTCTTCAACAGCATCTTCTTCACAATCAAATACTCTTGCTTTACCTTTATTCTTTAGCATATTTTCAGCAACAGCAGCTCTTTTAACAACAGATCCTTCTGGAGCTAAACTTCCCTTTAATATAGCTATTCCTCCTGTTTCGCTATAAGGCTTATCAATAGAAGCAATAATTTCATCTCCTATTTTTTTACTGTCTTTAATTATTTCACCTATAGTTACACCTGTTACTGTTTTTTGATCTAAATGAATAAGATCTTTTTTACTCAGTTCATTCATTACAGCAGAAATTCCACCTACTTCATTTAGCTCTTCTATATGGTATGGTCCTGCTGGACTTAATCTACATAAGTTTGGAGTTTTTTGACTTATATCATTAATCTTATCTAGATCAATTTTTACTCCTGCTTCAGTTGCAATTGCAGTTAAATGTAAAACTGTATTTGATGAACATCCTAACGCCATATCAACAGTAAGAGCATTTTCAAATGCTTTTTCAGTTAATATATCACTTGGTAGAACTTGATCTCTTACTAAGTCCATTATTTTCATACCTGCTAGTTTCGCAAGTCTTCTTCTTTCAGCAAATACAGCTGGTATAGTTCCATTTCCTGGCAAAGCCATACCTAATACTTCAGAAATACAGTTCATTGAATTAGCTGTAAACATTCCCGAACATGATCCACATCCCGGACAAGCTTTATCTTCTAATTCATATAGTTCTTCTTCTGACATTTTGCCACTTGTTACAGCTCCAACACCTTCGAACACTGTTATTAAATCTACTTTTTTCCCATTATGTTTACCAGCTAACATAGGTCCACCACTTATTATTATGCAAGGAATATTTAATCTAGCAGCTGCCATAAGCATAGCTGGAACTGTTTTATCACAGTTAGGTATCAATACAAGTCCATCTAATCCATGTCCTTTTGCCATTATCTCTATACTATCTGCAATCAGCTCTCTACTAGCTAATGAATATCTCATACCTTCATGATTCATTGCTATACCATCACATACAGCTATTGTAGAGAATTCTAATGGAGTACCGCCCTCCATTAGAACACCTTTTTTAGCACTTTCTACTATGTCTTTTAAACCTATATGTCCAGGTACTAGTTCGTTGTATGAGTTTACAATACCTATAAAAGGTTTTTCAATTTCTTTTTGGCTAAGTCCTAAAGCCTTTAATAAAGATCTATGAGGTGCTTTTTCTACACCTCTTTTAACTGAATCACTTCTCATTAGTACCCTCTCCCATTTATTAAATCTATAAAATTTATTTCTTAATCCAAGACATCATACTTCTTAAGTTTTTACCTACTTCTACTATTGGGTGTTCAAGTTCTGCTTTTTTAATAGCATTAAATTGAGGTCTATTTAATTGGTTTTCTTGTAACCAGTTTCTTGCAAATATACCTTCTTGGATTTCTTTTAATACTTTCTTCATTTCTTTTCTTGTTTCTTCTGTTACAATTCTTCTTCCTATCATGTAATCCCCGTATTCAGCAGTATCACTTACACTATATCTCATTTTTTCAAATCCACCTTCATATAAAAGGTCTACGATTAATTTAAGTTCATGTAAACATTCAAAATATGCGATTTCTGGTTGGTATCCAGCTTCAACTAATGTATCAAAACCTGCCTTTACAAGTTCTGTAGCTCCTCCACATAATACCGCTTGCTCACCAAATAAGTCAGTTTCTGTTTCTTCTTTAAAAGTAGTTTCTAAAACTCCTGCTTTTGTTCCACCTACACCTTTAGCATAAGCTAATGCTATATCTTTAGCTTTACCTGTATAGTCTTGATATACTGCAAATAATGCTGGTACTCCAAAACCTTCTTCATAAACTCTTCTTACTAAGTGTCCAGGTCCTTTAGGTGCAACCATGAATACATCTACATTATTTGGAGGCACTATTTGACCAAAGTGAATATTAAATCCATGAGCAAATGCCAATGCATCTCCTTCTTTTAAGTTTGGTTCAATAGACTCTTTATAAACTGCTGCTTGCTTTTCATCTGGTAAAAGAATCATAACAACATTACTTTGTTTAACAGCTTCAGCTACTTCTGCTACTTGTAATCCTGCACTTTCAGCTTTTTCCCATGATTTACTTCCATTATATAATCCTACTATAACGTCTAATCCACTTTCTTTTAAGTTTAAGGCATGAGCATGTCCTTGACTTCCATATCCTATAATTGCTACCTTTTTACCTTTTAATAAATCTAAACTTGCATCTGAATCATAATACATTCTTGCCATTTTAAAGTTCCCCCTTAAAGTTAAATAATTTTTTTATTTATATCAACTAACTTCCAATTGTTTATGTATGTTAGTTATTAGTTTTTTTAATTTTGGGTTTAAAAAAAATCTTCCGTCCTCTATAGATATACAATCTATAGGGACGAAAGATTTGCTTCCGTGGTACCACCCTATTTCACACCTTCACAGATGTCTCAACATCAGATCAAAAGCTAATTAGTATCTTTTAATCCTATCTATATAACGGTAGCAGCCGGCCTAATCTACTAAGATATTTCTTTTCAAATAGGCAATTCAGGAGTGATCATTATATACCAGTATTAACACTAACTTTCAGCAAATGTTAGCTCTCTGTAGTTAATAACAAAGTACCTTTGTCTCCATCATAATATTTTTAATATTCAAACTTAATATTTTAAATATTCAGAATTTATCTTTTTAATATTAATGTTCATTATACATTTAAGCATATATGTTGTCAACAATATTTTCTTTTAAATTACTATTTTTTTTATAACTAAAGTATACAGCGTATAATCAAGCGCATATTTTGAAACATAAACTTGTAATATGTAAAAATATAGTTAGTAATATTAAGTACCTATATGACATGTTTATTTAAAAGTATTATATTTATGAATAAATATATTTAAAGATTAATAATAATTTTAAAGATCGATCTTAATTAATTTATTGAATTACTTTGTAAATTAGACCAAAACTATTTATATTGCTAATTTTATTTTAATTTATTTTAAACGATAAATATATATCAGTAAACATAATTTTATTAAAAGTTAATATAATCTAATAATTAGTCTAATAATTTATTTATAATTTTTTATTTTTTCTTTAAATTTATTTAGTTTTTTCTATTGACATTAAATAGATTACTTGATAGAATACAAAATAATTTAATTTTTCTGAAATTCTAACATGTTAACTCATAGATATTAAATTAAAATTGTGATAAATGCCAAGAAGGAGAAAGGTATTTTATTTTAATAGTCACAGAGAGTCGGTAATTGCTGAGAGCCGATACTGTTAGTAATATGCGAATCACTCCTGAGCAGTATCTTCCAAAAGTCTGCACTTAGTAGTTGATACCGGTTAGCTTCGTTAAAAGCTTTAGGTTTGATAGAACTGAAATAAGTGGTGTCTTTTTCGACACAATTAAGGTGGTACCACGGGTCTTAAGCTCGTCCTTTGTATATTAGCAAGGACGGGCTTTTATTATTTTATCAAGGAGGGTTTGGTGTGGTTAGAGATATAAAAATCTTTGACTCTAGCTTGAGAGATGGAGCTCAAGGAGAGGGCATATCCTTTTCTGTTAAAGATAAGATTAAGATTGTTAAAACATTAGACCAGCTGGGTGTTAGTTATATTGAAGCTGGAAACCCTGGCTCTAATTCAAAAGATTTAGAATTTTTCGAAGAATTAAAAAATATAGAACTAAAAAACTCTAAAATAGTAGCATTTGGAAGTACACGAAGAAAAGGAATTAGAGTTGAAGATGATAAAAATGTAATTGCTTTATTAACGGCTAATACTTCTGCCGTAGCAATATTTGGAAAGAGTTGGGATTTCCACGTTACAGATATAATAAAAGCTACATTAGATGAAAATCTTGAAATGATTGAAGATACTATAAGATTTTTTAAAGAAAAAGGTAAAGAAGTTACTTTCGATGCTGAGCATTTTTTTGATGGATATAAAGCTAATCCAGAGTATGCTCTATCTGCTCTTAAGGCTGCTGCAAAATCAGGTGCTGACTATTTAACTTTATGTGATACTAATGGTGGTTCTTTCCCTAACGAAATATATGAGATAACAAAAAAAGTTAAGGAATGCTTTCCTAATGTAAGTCTTGGAATTCACTGTCATGATGACTGTGGAATGGCTGTTGCAAATTCTATAATGGCAGTTGAAGCTGGTGTCACTCAAATTCAAGGTACTTTTATAGGGTTTGGTGAGAGATGTGGAAATACTAATCTTTCTACTGTAATACCAACTCTTCAACTAAAGAAACATTATAACTGTATTCAAAAAGATCAGATATCTAATCTCACTTCTACAGCAAGAAGCGTTGCAGAAATTAGTAATCTGGCTTTACTTAATAATACTCCTTATGTTGGAAGCAGTGCTTTTGCACATAAAGGTGGAATGCACATAGATGGAGTAACTAAATCTTCTGAATCTTTTGAACATATAAATCCTGAATTGGTTGGTAATCGAAGAAGATTTTTAATGTCAGAAGTTGCAGGTAGAAGTAGTATATTATCCTCTATACAGAAAATAAACAAAAATATAACTAAAGATTCTCCTGAAGCACAAAAAGTAATAGATGAACTTAAGCGCTTAGAGCATTTAGGCTATCAGTATGAAGGAGCTGAAAGTTCATTTGAATTAGTTGTAATGAAAGTTTTAGGAATGTATACTCCTAAATTTGAAATAGATTATTTCAAAACCATAGGTGAACATTCTGTAATTGGAGAAGAATTTAACTCCTCTAGTATCGTAAAGGTTAGTGTAGATGGTAAGGAAGAAATTACTGCTGCCCAAGGAAATGGTCCAGTTAATGCTTTAGACAAAGCTCTAAGAAAAGCTTTAGAGGTTTTTTATCCTGAACTTAGAGATGTCTATTTAACAGATTATAAAGTTAGAGTTTTAGATACTGAAAATACTACTTCTGCTAAAGTTAGAGTAATAATTGAATCTACAGATGGCAATAAAACTTGGAGTACTGTTGGAGTATCTTCCGATATTATAGAAGCAAGTCTTATTGCTCTAAGAGATTCAATAGAATATAAATTAATAGCTATAAAAAGTAAAAGTACAAATAATAATCTTATTAATCAAGTAAATGAAATAATAATTTAAAATTATATTATAATAGGAGGTTTTGATTATGGGTATGACAATGACACAAAAAATATTAGCTGCTCATGCAGGTCTAGATAGCGTTAGAGCTGGACAATTTATAGAGGCTAAACTTGACTTAGTTCTAGGAAATGATATTACTACTCCTGTAGCTGTAAATGAATTTAAAAAACTTAACTATGATTGTGTTTTTAATAAATCAAAAATCGCAATAGTTCCTGACCACTTTACGCCTAATAAGGATATAAAGGCTGCTGAACAATGTAAATATATCCGTGAATTCGCTAAGGAGAAAGAAATAGAAAACTTCTTTGAAGTTGGCGAAATGGGTATAGAACATGCTTTAATCCCTGAAAAAGGATTAGTAGTTCCTGGAGATACAGTTATTGGAGCTGACTCTCATACTTGTACTTATGGTGCATTAGGTGCATTTTCTACAGGTATAGGAAGTACTGACATGGCAGCTGGTATGGCAACTGGTAAAGCGTGGTTTAAAGTTCCTAGTGCTATTAAGTTTAATCTTACAGGTAAACCTCAAGGATATGTAAGTGGTAAAGACGTAATCCTTCATATTATAGGTATGATAGGTGTTGATGGAGCACTTTATAAATCTATGGAATTCGTTGGTGAAGGGCTTAAACACTTATCAATAGACGACAGATTTACAATAGCTAATATGGCTATAGAAGCTGGTGCTAAAAATGGTATATTTTTAGTTGATGATATAACTTTAGAATATGTTAAAGAACACTCTACCAAAGAATATACTGTTTATGAGCCAGATGCAGATGCTGAATATGATGAGGTATATGACATAGATTTAAGTACACTACGTCCTACAGTTTCATTCCCTCATCTACCAGATAATACTCGTACAATAGATGAAGTAGGAGATATTGATATAGATCAAGTAGTTATTGGTTCTTGTACAAATGGACGTATTTCTGACTTAAGAGTAGCTGCTGAAATATTAAAAGGTAAAAAAGTTAAAAAAGGTGTAAGAACTATAGTATTCCCAGGAACTCAAAAAATATATCTAGACGCTTTAAGAGAAGGTCTTATAGAAATATTTATAGAAGCTGGTGTTAGCGTAAGCACTCCAACTTGCGGACCTTGTTTAGGAGGTCATATGGGAATACTTGCAAAAGGCGAAAGAGCCGTTGCAACTACAAACCGTAACTTCGTAGGTAGAATGGGCCATGTTGAGTCAGAAGTATATCTAGCAAGTCCAGCAGTAGCTGCCGCATCTGCTTTAACTGGAAAAATAACTAATCCAGAAAACTTATAATATTTTAGGAGGAATAGACATGAAAAAGACAGGAAAAGTTTTTAAATATGGTGACAACGTAGATACAGACGTTATAATCCCTGCAAGATACTTAAATACTTCAGATCCTAATGAGTTAGCTAAATACTGTATGATAGATATAGATGAAGATTTTATTAAAAATGTAAAAAAAGATGACATCATAGTTGCTAATAAAAATTTTGGTTGTGGTTCTTCAAGAGAACATGCTCCTTTAGCTATAAAAGCAGCTGGAGTATCGTGTGTTATAGCAAAAACTTTTGCTAGAATATTCTACAGAAACTCTATAAATATAGGTTTACCTATATTAGAATGTCCTGAAGCTGTTGATAAAATAGATGCTGGTGATGAAATCGAAGTAAACTTTGTAGAAGGTAAAATAACTAACCTAACTAAAAATGAAACTTATCAAGCTGAACCATTTCCAGAATTCATGCAAAAACTTATTAGTAAAGATGGATTAGTGAATTATATAAAAAAATAATAATTTAGATAGCTTAGGAGGAATAAACATGAATTATAATATAGCTGTAATCCCTGGCGATGGTATAGGTCCAGAGATAGTTGATGAAGCTTTAAAAGTTCTTAATAAAATAGGTGAAATTTATGGTCATGAATTTAAATATACAGAAGTATTAGCTGGAGGAATTGCTATAGATGAAACTGGTAACCCTCTTCCAAATGAAACTGTAGACGTTTGTAAAAAAAGTGATGCTGTTCTATTAGGCGCTGTTGGTGGACCTAAGTGGGATACACTTCCTGGACATTTAAGACCAGAAGCTGGTCTTCTTAAAATAAGAAAAGAATTAGGTTTATTTGCTAATTTACGTCCAGCATTACTTTATAAAGCCCTTAAAGATGCTTCTCCACTAAAACCAGAAGTAATCGGTGACAGTCTTGACATATGTGTTGTTCGTGAATTAACTGGAGGTATCTACTTTGGAGAAAGAGGACGTTCTGAAGATGGTCAAAGTGCATATGATACAGAGTCATATTCAGTTAAAGAAATAGATAGAATCACGAGAGTTGCATTTGAAATAGCCAGAAAAAGAGGAAATCTTGTCACTAATATAGATAAAATGAACGTATTAGAAAGCTCTAGATTATGGAGAGAAACTGTTCTTGAAGTAGCTAAAGATTATCCTGATGTTACTTTAAACCACTTACTAGTAGATAATGCTGCTATGCAGTTAGTTCGTGACCCTAAACAATTCGATGTTGTGGTTACTACAAATATGTTTGGAGATATATTATCAGATCAAGCTAGTATGTTGACAGGATCTATAGGAATGCTTCCATCTGCTAGTTTAGCTGAAGGTAAATTTGGATTATACGAACCAAGTCATGGTTCAGCTCCAGATATTGCAGGACAAAATAAGGCTAACCCATTAGCTACTATTCTTTCTGTAGCTATGATGCTAAGATATTCATTTGACCTTGAAAATGAAGCAAAAGCTATTGAAACTGCTGTAGAATCTGTATTAGATAATGGGTATCGTACAGGAGATATTTATAGCGAAGGGTGTAAGCTAGTTGGTTGTAAAGAAATAGGTGATTTAGTAGTAGATTACCTAAAATAATGATAATAGCTTTAAATAAAAAACAGCAAGGATTTTTAAAATCCTTGCTGTTTTTTATTTATAAGGTTAAAGTACTTACCGTCAATAAAAGAAGCTATATTTTCAAGTCCACTATTTATAATTACTTAGTAGCTGTAATGTACGCTGACATAATATACTCATCTACTTTTAAATTATGTCCCCACTTTTTAGCATATTCTTCTGATACCTCTTTAGTATCAATATTTATATTCTTAAATCCAGAATTTTCTAAAATTCTTCTTAAGTCTTCAACTGAAGAAGCTCCAGTTACTCATCCACAGTATAATTTTTCATCATTTTTCATCTCATCTGTTAACTCATTTATAAGTATGACATCTGATATAGCGATTCTACCTCCAGTTTTAAGTACACGATATGCTTCATTATACACTCTTTGTTTATTAGGAGATAGATTTATAACACAGTTAGATATAATTACGTCTACTATATTATCTGCTACAGGAAGATTTTCGATTTCTCCTAATCTAAATTCTACATTCTTGTAGTTACCTTTTACTATATTTGATCGGGCTTTGCTAATCATTTCAGGTGTCATATCAACACCAATAACATGTCCATTTTCCCCCACTTTATTAGCTGCTAAAAAGGAATCAAATCCACCTCCACTTCCAAGGTCTAAAACAGTTTCTCCTTCTTTTAAGTTTGCTATTAACTGAGGATTTCCACATCCAAGTCCCATATTAGATTCTTCTGGTACAGAAGTAATATCTTTTTTAGAGTATCCTATACTAGTAGATACTTTACTTGCAGATGCTTTTAATTTAGGTGCTCCACCGCAACAGCTTTTTTTAGATTTAGATTCTACTGCAATATTTTTATAACTTTCTCGAACAGATTTAATTATATTATCTTTTTTTAAATCATTCACTTATATCCATCTCCTTTTTATGCTCATTTATTTTATACTATAACCATCCATTTTATTTATTTCTTATTTAAACTATAAAAGTATATATTTTTTAACTTTAATATGACATAGCGTTAATTTTACAATATCTATTAACTCTTTTAGTCATTGGTTATATTACTTAGTTCCTCGATCATACCTATAATATCTAAAATCTTTCTATCTAAGATACTATAATGTATCCACATCCCTTCTTTTCTAGCTTTTACGACTTTAGCTTCTCGTAATATTCTAAGGTGTTGTGACAAATTTGATTGACTAAATTCAACATCTTCATTTAATTTACAAACACAAAGTTCACCATCGGCTAATTTTTTTATTATTTTTAATCGTATTGGATGGGCAAGTGCTTTTAAAAGTTTTATCTCATTTTCTATTTGACTCACCTCTTTTACTATATAAGCATTTCCTAATATACTTATATAGTATACTAAAAATAAAATTATTTCAATAAAAAAACTCTTTCCTAGATTTGTTATTCATCATAACCATTGCTAGAAAAGAGCTTTTATTTTTACTTAAAAACCACCAGCACCGCCTCCACCAGCGCCACCAGTTCCTCCTCCAGTGAAACCTCCTCCAGAACCTGTAGATGGCGATATGGTAGATTCAAATGATGAGTTTATACTTTTATTAAAATCACCATTATTACCAAATATAATATACCAGTATAGCCAACTGTTAGTAAAGACTTGTTGCTTATATGAATTTTCTTCCTTTATATTAAACTTATCTACAATATCTTTATTTAAACCCAATGCTATAGAATATACAATAGAAAAATCTAAAGAATACTTTAATATATCTTCTATGTTCTCACTACCATTTAAGCTTTGAATGTATATTTTGAATTTTTTCCACTTATTATATTCTATATATCCTTTATCACTTTTTCTTCCTATAAGATACGAGCTGTACATTATTCCGTATATAGATAATATTAATAATACAAATCCACTTAAAGCATTATAAACTAATGCAATTATCGATATTACAATGAATGAGACAAAAATTATTAATAGTTTTGTTCCAATTTTTTTTGCTTTTTTATCAAAGTATTCTTTTCCGTAAATAGAGTTTTTAATTATATCTTTCCATTTATATATTTTTTCTTCTAGATCACTATCTTTCTTTTCTCCATATTTTTTTATTTTTTTAGTAGTTACAAATGTCCCATTACCTATATCATTAATCAGTAAATTCATAAAATATTTTTCATGCTCTTTTAATTTATCATCTATATCTTTTATTTTAGTTATTTTAAAGTTTTGTATTTCTTCCTTATCCTTATCTTCCTTGTCAATATATTTATCTTTTCCTTCTTGTCGTATTCTCAAATACCCTTTTCTACACAAATCAAGTATAGTTGCCATAATGCTATCTGTAGAAACATATTTATTCATTATGAAGCTAACTTCTGCTGGAGTATTATCTGTCATTTCATAGTTATTATAATCTAAATTTAATAAATTTCTATTTCTTTTAAACTTAAAAAAGCTAATAAATAACGTTATTATGGCAAACCCACTTAATACAAAACTTATCTTATACAGTAATCTTCCTAGTTTTTTCTCAACTTGTTCTTTTCTCTTAATATCCTCAGCATATGCTTTCTCTTCACTCATTATTTCATCATATTTATTCTTCTTGACTATATTACTAGACTGTTTCACGAACTCTTTTGGAAACAATATCCTTACTGTAACATTGTTATTATCTGCTATGTCTTCAACTTTTACTTTTATAAGGTTACCATCACCATAGTTTATTTTACCATTTAAAGGTCCATGCCCAAATATTTTTACATCTTCTCTATTAAATGAATATGGCAATTTAAGATTAATTCTAAGTTTTTCTATATGATTTTCATTCTCTTTTCCAATAAAGTTATAGTAAAGTTCTCCTGTGTCATTATATTTTATTGCCACATTTTTAATGGTATAACTAATCCTAAATGTCTTTGATTCATCTTCAGATGGAGAAAAAACTTTTACTCTATATTCATCTTTATTATTTTCTATTACATATACTCCTTTGTCTCCTTTAGATGCTCTGTCAACTTTTCTATACTCATAATCTTTTTTCCCAGAATCAATTTCTTTAACTTTTATATCTTCTATTCCAGATGTTTTATTTAAAAGTATATTTCTAAATACTCCATTAAAGTATTTAGAAAAGCTAAATGTGATATCTTCTTGTATATGTAAATCTCCATTTTCTTTTAGTCTAGAATCTATTCTCCAATTAGTTATAGTAAGAGAATCATCAGCTTTTACTACCTGCTGATATCCTAATAAAAATGTAAATATAAAGAATACTGAAAATATTACTTTCATTATTTTTTTCATAATACTTATTCCCCTTTTATAATGCATTGCTATATTTTAAAACAGTTAGATATTTTATATATTTTTCTATTTAAACTAATAATTATTTTACAGAAACATACTCGTTTCCCTTTATATAAAACCTCCATAAATAATCTTTAGCTTCTTCTGCATAGTCTATTCCTATACGCTTAGAATGTATTATATCAAACTTTTCTTCAAATTCTTGTTTCTTTATAAATATTTTATTTTCACATAGATCTTCTTTATTTAAACTTCTATCTATATTAAATGCCATACACAACTTACCAGGTCCATTAGTTAAATTTTTTATTTGCTTTTTATTTAACTCATTATAAGGCTTCTTAAATCTATTTAAAGCCATTTCATCTAATCCTTCAACAGGTTCCAATGCTCTTACTAGAACTGCTTCTGGTCTTCCTTCCTCTCTTGTAACTACATTAAAACAATTATACATTCCATATATAAGATATATATAAGCCACCCCAGGTTTACCATACATAACTTCTACTCTTGGTGTTCTTTTTCCTCCATAGGAATGTGCTGCTTTATCTATAGGCCCCATATATGCTTCTGTTTCAACTATTTTTCCTATTAGTTTCTTATTATCTACTTGATAAACCAATAGCTTTCCTAACAAATCTTTCGCTACCTCTATTGTATCTCTATTATAAAATTTTCTATCAAGTTTACTGTTCATTTTTCCTCCTTAAATTCTCGATATTTACTATATATTATAACTTAATAATCTAAAAAAATAATAAAATCTCTAGCTTTTCAAAATTAATATTAAATATTTGAAAAATTAGAGATTTATCATAGACATTATACTAAGTCTTAACTTTGTAAGCAAATAATTCTTAATCCAGTAAATATGGTGTTTCTTGATATACATAATAGTTCAACCAGTTTGAATATAATAGACTAGCATGACTTCTCCATCTTACAATAGGCTCTTTGTTAGGATCATCATTCGGAAAATAATTTTTTGGTATTTCCACGTTTTCTAGTCCTTTAGATGCATCTCTGTCATATTCTTTTTTTAGTGTAAAAGGATCATACTCTGAATGACCTGTTACAAATATTTGTTTACCATCATTAGTAGCAACTATATATACTCCTGATTCATCTGATTCTGACAGTATTTCTAACTCAGGTACATTTTCTATATCTTTTCTAAATACGTCTGTATGCCTTGAATGTGGAGCATAGTAAAAGTCATCAAAACCTCTCATAAGCTTATTTTTCTTATCGTTTACTTTATGAAGAAATACACCAAATATTTTTTTATCCACTGAATATTTATTAACTCCATAGTGATAATAAAGACCTGCTTGTGCTCCCCAACATATATGGAAAGTAGAAGTAACATTAGTCTTTGTGAACTCAAATATTCTCACTAATTCATCCCAATATTCTACTTCCTCAAATGGCATTTGTTCTACAGGAGCTCCTGTTATAATCATTCCATCAAATTTTTTATGTTTTATTTCATCAAAAGTTTTATAAAAACTTCCTAAGTGTTCTTTACTAGTATTCTTAGATTGATATGTTGCTGTATGCAGTAGTGTAATCTCTACCTGTAGTGAAGTATTTCCTAAAAGTCTAAGTAGCTGAGTTTCCGTTTCTATCTTAGTGGGCATAAGATTAAGAATTACAATTTTTTGTGGTCTAATATCTTGTGTTAACGCCCTTTTTTCTCCCATAACAAATATATTTTCATTAGTCAGTATTTTATAGGCTGGAAGTTCATTAGGTATTACTATTGGCATAGTTACTTCTCCTTTCTAAAATAAAAAAACTTCTTTCTGATGAAAGAAGTTTAATTTCTAATTCTCTCATCTTCTCGGTATCATATACCGCTGGATTTAGCACCATAGTATAAACTTGGTTGCCGGATTTCATAGGGCCAGTCCCTCCATCACTCTTGATGAGTACCATATTTATATGTCTATTGCAATTATTATATTAATAATATAAGCTTATGTCAAGATTTTTCTTAAAATTCTCAATCTTCAAACTATTTTTTTATATTATTTAATAATGCTAATATTGCTAATTCATATCCGTAAGTTCCAAAGCCACTTATTTGTCCAATACAAGCCGGTGCAGTAACTGATTTTCTTCTGAACTCTTCTCTCGCATGAACATTACTAATATGAACCTCTACAGTAGGAATATCTACAGATTTTAAAGCATCATATATTGCTATACTATAGTGTGTATAAGCACCAGGGTTAATTATAATACCATCATACTTCTCATAGGCATTATGTATAAAACCTACTATTTCACCCTCTATATTGCTTTGTAAAATATCTAACTTTATATTAAAATCATTCTCTTTACTTTTCAATATTGAACACATGCTTTCATAATTTTCTGTTCCATATATATTTTTTTCTCTTATACCAAGCATGTTTATATTAGGTCCATTTATTACTAGTATTTTCATTTTATTATTCATCTCCAAGAATATTATATTTAATTATGTCTATAAGCTTGTTAACAGCACAATCCATATCCTCATTATTTATTATTTCATAGTCACAGTAGTTTTTATATAACTTATATCTTTCTTCATATAGTTCATATACTTTTTCCTTACCATCTTTAAGCAATGGTCTCTTAGCTACATCTACATCCGAGATTATATCTTCAACAGGTCTATTTATAAATATAATTACACCATTTTCTTTTAGTATATTTATATTTTCAACTCTTTTTACTACTCCTCCTCCTGTTGATATAATTACAGGGTAATTTCTTGATACTTCTTTTACTGCTTTGCTTTCTATGTCTCTAAAATGCTCTTCTCCATTTTTAAAAATCTCAGATATACTTTTACCTTCATTATCGACTATATATTCGTCTATATCGCAAAATTTCACGTTTAATTTATCTGATAACAACTTTCCTATAATAGTCTTCCCACAACCTGGCATTCCAATAAGAACTATATTTTTATTAATATTTATCATAATTGGGACCTCCTAAGCGGTCTTTAGTATAAAATCTTTAAACATGACTTTTATAATTTCCTAGCAATTTAAAATATAGGCTATTTTTCTCTAAATCAGCAATAGCTTTTCTTAAGTTTTCATCTTTTAAATTACCTTCAAAATCTATATAAAAGAAATATTCCCAAGATTTATCTATTATAGGTCTAGACTCAATTCTTTGCATGTTTAAATTATTTTCAGCAAAGTAGTTTAAAGCACTATATAAAGCTCCTGGTTTGTGAGGTACAGACATAACTACACTTACCTTATTACTTTCTTCATCTATCTCTAGATTTTTACCTATTATAATAAATCTTGTATGATTATTGTTATTGTAATTTATACTAGACGCTATTATTTCTAAGTCATATAGCTCTGCTGCTTTTCTACTTGCTATAGCTGCTCTCTCTATTCTATTACTTTCTTTAACAAGTTTTGCACTTTCAGCAGTATTTCTATAAGGAAATAACCTCCAAGATGAACTAGTTTTTAAAAATTCACTACTTTGTTGTAATGCTTGAGGATGTGAGTAAATTTCTTTTATATCTTCTAATTTGCTTCCTTTGATTCCAAGTAAGTTATGATCTACTTTTACACTTCTTTCTCCTACTATATAAAAACCATATTTTCTTAGTAGATCACATACTTCAGAAATTCCACCTGTAGATGAGTTTTCTATAGGAAGAATTCCATAATCAACGTCCTCGTTTTTTAACTGCTTAAACACATCTTCAAATTCAGCTACATTGCATCTAGGAGTATTTTCTCCAAAATATTCTATAAGAGCTTGCTCACTAAATGCGCCAGGAACTCCTTGAAAACATACTTTTATATTTTCTTTTTTTTCTTTAATACTATTAAATATATTATATACACTTGATGATTTGTTATCATATTCATGTTCACAGAATATTTTCTTTGCTTGTATTCTTCGACTTATTGCCATTAATTCTTTATAAAACTCTTCCAATGCTTTTTCATACTCTTTATCTTTTAAGTAAGTTTTATTTCTACGAATAACTTCCTCTTCTCTAGAATTATCAAAAATAGGTTGATTGTTTTTTTCTTTATACTGAGCAACTTGTATAACTTTAGACATTCTTTCTTCAAAGAGTTTCGTTATTTCCTTATCTATACAGTCTATTCTTGTTCTAATATCATCAAGTTCATTCACTATATCTCCCCCTTTTCCATCATCAAATCTAATATAGTGATAGCAGAAACAGATTCTATAACTGGAACTGCTCTTTGAACTATACATGGATCGTGACGTCCATGAACTTCTAATTCTTTATTTTCCTTACTAGCTATATCTATTGTTTTTTGTTTTTTAGAAATAGATGGTGTTGGCTTTATAGCTACTCTAAATATAACAGGCATGCCATTTGTAATTCCACCAGTTATACCACCATTGTTATTAGTGTAGGTTTTAACTTTATCATTTTCTATAAAGTACTGATCATTTGACTCTGATCCTCTCATTTTAGTTATATCAAAGCCTACTCCAAATTCTACTCCTTTTACAGATGGTACTGAAAATAACATATGACTCAATTTACTTTCTACAGAATCAAAGAAAGGTGATCCTATACCTGCAGGTAAGTTTAATATAGCTGCTTCTATAATACCTCCTACTGAGTCTAAATCCGAGCTTGCATCTAATATAGCCTCTTTCATCAATTCTCCCTTTTCATCATTAATAACCGGAAAAGATTTATTAGATATCTCTTTTAACATATTAAAGTCAATATTTACAAAATCTAATTCATCATCACTTATATTCTCTATACATTTTATATGACTTCCTACTAATATATTCTTTTTATTTAGTATTTGTTTTGCAATTGCTCCAGCAAATACTAATGGAGCCGTTATTCTACCTGAAAAATGTCCGCCACCTCTATAGTCATTATATCCTGAATATCTTACATACCCAGGGTAATCTGCATGTCCTGGTCTCATAACATTCTTTATAGAGTCATAATCTTTAGAGCGCTGATTTGAATTCCATATTACAGCAGATAAAGGTGCTCCTGTTGTTCTATCATTAAAATATCCACTTAATATTTCGAATTGATCTGCTTCTTTACGTGGAGTAGATATGTTATTTTTACCTGGAGCTCTTCTTTGCATTTCTTTATTTATATAATCTAGATTTAATTCCACTCCTGGAGGTAATCCATCTATTACTATTCCTATTCCTTTTCCATGTGACTCTCCAAATATAGAAAGTCTTATGTTATTTCCCCATACTCCACTCATCTATATTTCCTCCTAACTTTTTAAAGTCATCCCAAAAGTTTGGATATGATTTTGTTACAGAATTGCTATTAGTAATTACTATAGATTCTTCACACTTTATGGAAGCTATTCCTAAAGCCATAGCTATACGATGATCATTCCAGCTATCTACAGTTACTCCTCCTTTTAACTTGTCTTTACCTTTTATTATGAGTCCATCTTCTAATTCCTCTATATCTGCACCTAATTTATTTAGTTCAGTAGCTGTAGAAGTTAATCGATCAGATTCTTTTATACGAAGTCTCTTTCCATTTATAATTTTAGTCGTTCCTTCACTTAAAGATGCAAGTACTGATAATACTGGTATTATATCTGGACATTGTGATGCATCTATAACTACTCCCTTAGTTTTTGAAGCCTTAACCTCTATTCCGTCTTCATATTCAGATATATTTCCACCCATCTCTCTTACTATATCAATAACAGCTTTATCTCCCTGCAAAGAACTTATGTCTAAATCTTTACATTTAATACCGCCAACTAATGTTCCTGCAACAATCCAAAATGCTGCTTGTGAGTAATCTCCTTCTACCTTATAATCTCTGCTTTTGTAAGTTTGATTTCCTTTTATGATAAACTCTCTATAATTATTATTTATTATTTCTATCCCAAATTTTTGTAAAATATCTATAGTTAAATCTACATAACCTTTTGATTCTAACTCAGTAGTTATAATAATTTTAGAATCTTCATCTAATACAGGTAGTGTAAATAGAAGTCCTGTTATAAATTGAGAGCTAACATCCCCTTCTATTTCAAATATACCTGACTGTATTTTCCCTTCTAACGTTAAAGGAAGCTTTCCATTATTATTCGTATACTTTAATTGTTGTTTGTCAAAAATATTATAATAAGTATCTAAAGGTCTTTCTACAAGTCTACCTCTTCCTGTAACTGTTATTTTGTCATTTGTCAAAGTTACTATAGGTATTAAAAATCTTATTGTTGAACCAGACTCTTTGCAATCTATGATTTCATTTTTCACTTCAAAATTTCTCGTCCCTCTTACAATAACTTTATTAGTACCAGTACTTGTATCTTGTTGTATGTCTAATATTTCAACACCTATTGATTTCATGGCATCTAAAGTAGCAATGATGTCATCCGAAAGAGCTATATTATGTATTTCACTTATACCTTCTGAAAAACTTGCACATATTATAGCTCTATGACTCATACTTTTAGAAGGCGGTATTGTAATTTCTCCATTTAATGTAGAAGGAACTATTTTTACATTATTCATTTTAAAACTCCTTTCTATAGGTTAGAAAAGATTGTTATATATAATCAAAAATTTCTTCCCTTTTAATTTTCTTTAAATATCCATTACCTATGTTATCTAAAAGAACAATACTTATAGAATCTGCATTACTTTTTTTATCTAGATTTATTGCTTCTAGTATTTTTTCTTTTTTCATATCTGGTAACTCGTAAGAAAGATTATATTTTATCAAAACATCTTTTATAATATTTGCTGTTCCTTTTTCAGTTTCATTAAGACTTTCACTCTTTTGTGTTATATGATACATTCCCATTGCTACAGCTTCTCCATGTGTATATTTCTCATAATCAAAATATCTCTCTATAGCGTGACCGATAGTATGACCAAAGTTTAATATCATTCTTATTCCAGTATCTTTTTCATCTTCTTCCACTATAGCTCTTTTTATATCACAACATTTATAAATAACTTCCTCTATATTTTTAAATAATTCTTCTTCTGATTCATATAATAATAGTTTTTCTAATAATTGTTTATCCCTTATACATCCATATTTTATTACTTCAGCCATTCCATCATATAAAAATCTTTTTTCCAGAGTTTTTAAAAGTTCTGGATCTATATAGACTACTTCTGGATGATAGAAACTTCCCACCAAGTTTTTTCCAATAGGTAAATTTACTGCAACTTTTCCACCTATACTACTATCTATTTGAGATAATAAAGATGTAGGTATTTGAATAAATTTTATTCCTCTAAGTAAAGTAGAAGCTACAAATCCTCCCAAGTCACCTACTACTCCACCACCAAAAGTTACTATTACATCTCCTCTTGTTATTCCATTTTCTAAAAGTTGATTATATACATATTCTAATACACTTATAGATTTACTTTTTTCTCCTGCTTCTACTACTACAAAGTATACTTCAAATCCACTATTAGCTAGATTCTTTTTTAATTGTTCTCCATATATTCTATTTACATTAGAATCTGTAATTACAAATATTTTCTTATTTTTATAGATCTTCTTTATTTCTTCTCCTATATTATTTATGATTCCTTTTTGTATGAATATGTCATACTTTTTATCTGGTAATTTTATATTAAGTTCATACATATTTAAATTGCTTCCCCTTTCTTTGAACTAGCTTCACTAAATATGTCTTCTAAAGATTCCATTCTTTCATTTTCAATAGCTTCTTTTATACTAGATATATACGCTTGAAATAGATCTATTTGATTTAAAATATTTTCTTTATTCTCCATTAATAATTCGGACCAGAGCTTAGAGTTTATTTTAGCTACCCTTGTAGTATCTCTAAAGCTCCCTCCGATAAATGTTTCTACATTTTCTATATTATTACAATTCATTAATGCTACAGCTAATACATGTGGTAATTGACTAGTATAAGCTATAACTTCGTCATGTGTCTTGGGATCAATTTTTATTATACTTTTACATCCTATCTTTGTAGCTATATCTTCTATAATACTAACATTATGTTTATTATTTTTAGGTATAGGTGTAATTATATAGTTAGCACCATCAAATATATCTTTAGAAGCATATTGTAGTCCTTTAGATTCTTTTCCTGCCATAGGATGACCACCTATAAAATCTATATCTTCTCTTATAAAAGTATTTATTTCATTAATCACTTTATCTTTTATCCCAGCAGTATCAGTAATTATAGCACCACTTTTAAAGTATTTTAAGTTATCCTTTATAAACTTTATAGTTAATTCAGGATATACACATAATATAACTATGTCAGATTTTTTAAGGGGAACCTCAGGATTTGTATATCCTTTATCTATTATATTAAGCCTTTCAGCTGTTTCCATTGCATCTGTATCTATATCTATAGCCCATAAATTTTTAGGCTTTAAGTCTCTAAGTGCCATTGCAAAAGATCCTCCTATAAGGCCTAACCCAACTATAGTTATATTAAAGTCAAACTCCAACTCAAACCCCTCCATTTATATGCTTTTATTTTCAAGCTTAGCAATATCTCTTAATGATTTTATTAAACTCTCAAATCTTTCTGGTTTTATCGATTGTTGTCCGTCACATCTAGCATTTTCTGGATCATTATGTACTTCTATTAGAAGTCCATCTGCTCCAACTGCTATTGATGCTTTTGCTAATGGTTCAACTAACCACCATAATCCTGCAGCATGACTAGGATCAACTATTACTGGTAAATGACTAAGTTTCTTTATAACAGGTATAGCACTTAAGTCTAATGTATTTCTAGTATAGTTTTCAAATGTTCTAATTCCTCGTTCACAAAGGATTACATTTTCATTTCCACCAGCCATTATATACTCAGCTGACATTAATAGCTCCTCTATAGTTGCAGATAAGCCTCTTTTTAATAATATAGGCTTTTTAGTTTTTCCTAGTTCTTTTAATAATTCAAAGTTCTGCATATTCCTTGCTCCAACTTGGATCACATCTACATCTTCTACAAACTTTTCTACATAGTCCGCTGACATTATCTCTGTAACTATTGGAAGTCCGGTTTTTTCTCTAGCTATTTTTAATAATTCAAGCCCTTCTTCTCTTAACCCCTGAAAGCTGTAAGGTGATGTTCTTGGCTTAAATGCTCCTCCTCTTAAGAAAGTAGCTCCCGATTTTTTTATTTCTTCCGCTATATTCACAATTTGGTCTTCACTTTCTACCGAACAAGGTCCTGCCATTATAGCGATTTGACCTCCTCCTATTTTTGAACCTCTAACATCTATAACCGTATCATCTGGATTAAATAATCTATTTGCAAGTTTATATGGTTGTTGTACAAATATCAAATTATCCACGTATCTGTTTGCTCTTATTTGCTCTCTATCAATTCTACTAGTATCACCTACAAGTCCTATTAGATGATAAGTTTCCCCTACTGATTCATGTACTTGTACTCCTAACTGTTTCATCTTATTTACTATTGAATCTATTTCCTTCTGTGGCGTTTGTTGATTTAATACTATAATCATCATGAATAACCTCCTATTAATTATAAAAAAAGGAACCTCCAATGAGGCTCCTTTTTACATTTAATGTATTTTTCAAAAGTTATAATCTTAATTTCATATAACTTATTATACACTTATACTTATTGGTATATAAGACTCACTAGATAAGAACCTTTTTATTTTTTTGTAGGACAAATAACCAGCGCTAAAATAAAAGTAGCCCCAGCTAAAGTAAAAATAAAAGTTAAATTGTTCTATATCTTTATTTCTAATAAGTCTTTCCATTTCCTATTCCTCCAAAATCATCTAGAACCTTATTCTAAATTTTCTTAGTTCAGTTACTAAATCATTTTTCGTATATAAATTTACTATATAACAAATATATATCAACTTCAATAAAAATGTCAACCAAAATTTTAATATATTTAAAAAGTTTTTTGAATTTTTAAAATTTTTATACTTTTCTAATTATACATTTAATATTTAGATATACTTATAAAATAATATATAGCTTATATATTATTTTACTTGTTTAATAATTAAATATAAAAGCGATATAATAAGTAAATATCAACGTTTTATTTACTTTAATTCTTAAACTTTGTATCAAATTTAATTAAGATATTATTTTTGTTGTTAATAAAAATAGTGATTCTGTAACTTATAAAAGTTAAAATAATATGAATAAAAAAACAGATGCTAAAACATTAAATGTTTTAGCATCTGTTTTCTAAATATATTTACCTCTTTTTAACGCTGTTATTCCTGTACGAGTATATTCTAAAATTCCATAAGGCTTTAGTATTTCAGTAAAAGACTCTATTTTACTTTCATCTCCTGTAAGCTCTAATATAAGACTTTCATTAGAAACATCTATTATTTTTGCTCTAAAAACATCTGCAATACCTATGATATCTGATCTTGTTTGAAAATCTGCCTTAATTCTTATAAGTAAAAGTTCTCTACATACAGCTTCATCACTTTCAAGCTCTATTACTTTGATTACATCTATAAGCTTATTTAGTTGCTTAACTATTTGTTCTACTATATGTCTATCTCCCTTTACAGTGATAGTCATTCGTGATATTTCAGGATCTTCAGTTTCTCCAACTGATAAACTATCTATATTATATCCTCTTCTTGTAAAAAGTCCTGATATTTTACTTAAAACTCCTGATTGATTTTCTACTAATACAGATAATATATGCTTCATTGTAATCACCTCCAACTAAAGTGTACTAAAGTCACTATCAACTATACATTCTATTAAAAAAGCTTCTTTTATCTTTATAATTTCTTTAAAGTTTTTTTCAAATTCTTCATTTGAACTAACCTTTATGCCTTTTATTCCATATCCTTCTGCAATTTTAACAAAATCCGGTGATGAATTGATTTCAACAGCACTATTGTTTCCTTTTCCATATAATAAATCTTGTAATTCCCTAACCATTCCTAATCTACTATTGTTAAAAACAATTATCTTTATATCTAAATTATATTCTTTTATAACTCCTAATTCTGATAATAACATTTGTATTCCTGCATCTCCTGAAACACTTATAACTGTTTTATCTGGACATGCTATCTTTGCACCAATGGAAGCTGGTAAACTATATCCCATAGTCCCTAATCCACCAGAAGTAATAAACCTTCTATTTCCTTTTATTGAAAAATTTCTAGCTGCCCAAAATTGATTTTGTCCAACGTCTGCAGTTAATATTGTATTATTATCTACTATGTCAGATACCAACTTCATAGCTTCACGAGGATTGGTATAAATACATTCTGCTTTTTTACTTTTATATTTTTCTTTTATTTCTTTTATTTCATCAAACCATTCATTTAAGTTAAGAATCTCTATTCTATCTGTCATTTCTTTCAAAATATTTTTTGCATCTCCTACTACAGGAATAGTTGCTGAGAGTTTCTTTCCTATTTCAGCCGAGTCTATATCTATATGAATAATATCTGCCCCTTTGCCATTTTCATATATAGTAGATCTATCAGCTAACCTAGCCCCTATAATTATTAGAAGATCTGACTTATCAATTACTTTGTTTGAATATCTATGGCCATGAGAACCTACCATTCCAATATAATAAGGTGAGTCACTAGGAAAAGAACCTAATCCCATAAGTGTATTTACTACTGGTATCCCTGACTTCTCTACGAATGCTTCCAATTCTTTAAAAGCATTTGATGTTATTATGCCACCACCAGCACATATTACTGGTTTCTTGCTACTTTTTATTTTCCTTATAGCTCTTTTAATTTGTCCAATATGCCCCTCATATACAGGTTTATAACCTCTTATATCTACACTTTCCGGATACTGAAAATCTATCTTTTGTCTCTGTATATCTGAAGGAATATCTATTAGTACAGGCCCAGGTCTTCCTGTAGAAGCAATGTAAAATGCTTCTTTTATTATTCTCGGAATATCTTCAGCTTTTTTTACTAAGTAGTTATATTTAGTAAAAGGCTCTGTAGCTCCTATTATATCTGCTTCTTGAAATACATCTTTTCCAATAAGATTAGAACTTACTTGACCTGTTATAACTACCAACGGTACAGAATCCATGTAAGCAGTAGCTATACCTGTAATTAAGTTAGTTGCTCCTGGTCCTGAAGTAGCCATACAAACGCCTACTTTTGATGAAGCTCTAGCATATCCGTTAGCATTATGTGCAGCTGACTGTTCTTGTCTAACTAATATATGCTTTATGCTAGATTTTCTTAAAGATTCATATATAGGTAAAACTGCTCCACCAGGATATCCAAATATAACTTCTACATTCTCCAATTCTAAACATTTAACTATTGCATCTGCTACAAGCATACTTTCCCCTCCTTTATGTATAATTTTGCCATTTTTTGCTGTAAAGTTTAAAAAATCCTTCGCTCCAGTATTACTTATGGAACGAAGGTCTTTAGATTTTGTATGAATTATTTTCTATTATTTGATCTTTTATATATTTTTAAAATTATTTTATTAAAATATGAATATTATCTAGAATTTTACTATTGAAATTAAAATATGTCAACTACTTTGCCTATTTAAGTTTCATTATTTTTTAAATTTTTTGAATATATAGACTTTTTGTTTTTTTCTATTGACAACAATATTGAATGTTGTTAGAATACATAATAATTAGTTAAAGTTATAAATTTGAAGCAATGATGGAGATAAGTATTTTATGTAGCATTTTAAGAGAGTCGATGTTAGGTGAGAATCGATATTGCCTTAAAGTACACTCACTCCTAAGCAGTATCTTCGAAAGGATATTTTCTTAGTAGCTGATACCGACTAGCCTCGATAAAGGCTTTTTATAATACTGTTAAAGAGGTAATTATGATGTTTTATACATAATTACAATTAAGGTGGTACCGCGGGTTATACTCGTCCTTTGCTATAAGGACGAGTTTTTTGTTTTTATAAATTTTTCATTATTATATCTTGAGCTCACTATTATAAATAAAAATATAAATTAGAAAAATACAAACTAAAAATATATATAGGCCTATATCTTAACTTAAATTTAGGGGGTAATTAAAATGAGTAAAAAAATTAAGATTTTTGATACTACTTTAAGAGATGGAGAACAATCACCAGGATGTACTATGAACTTAAAAGAAAAATTAGTCTTAGCTAAACAGCTAGAAGCTTTAAACGTAGACATAATAGAATCCGGATTTGCTATAGCTTCTCCTGGAGACTTTGAATCAGTTAAAACAATTGCACAAAATATAAAAAATTGCACAGTAGCTAGTTTAGCAAGAGCTCTCCCTAAAGATATAGATCGTGCTTGGGAAGCTTTACAATATGCTAGCAATCCTCGAATTCATACTTTTATAGCTACTTCTGATATACACATGAAGTATAAGCTAAGAATGAGTCCAGAAGAAGTTCTTGAAAGAGCAGTTAGTATGGTTAAATATGCTAAAAAGTATTGTAGTGATATAGAGTTTTCTGCTGAAGATGCTTCTAGAACAAATCTAGATTTTCTATGTAAAGTTGTTGAAGAAGTAATCAAAGCAGGAGCAACTGTTGTAAACATACCTGATACAGTAGGATATACTACTCCTGATGAATTCTTTAAAATTATTAATCATTTAAAATTAAATGTGCCAAATATAGATAAAATAGATATATCTGTTCACTGTCATAATGACTTAGGTATGGCAGTTGCAAATAGTTTAGCTGCTGTAAGAGCAGGAGCTACTCAAGTAGAGTGTACTATTAATGGAATAGGAGAAAGAGCTGGTAATGCGGCTCTAGAAGAAGTCGTGATGGGACTTAACACTAGAAAAGACTTCTTTAATGCTGATACTAATATTATTACAAAAGAAATAACTAAATCTAGTAGATTGCTTACTTCCATAACTGGTGTAGGAGTTCAACCTAACAAAGCTATAGTAGGTGCTAACGCTTTTGCCCATGAATCTGGTATACATCAGCATGGAATGTTAGCGGAAAGAAGCACTTACGAAATAATGACTCCAGAATCAGTAGGTCTTTCTACTAATAAAATGGTTTTAGGAAAACATTCAGGGCGTCATGCATTTGAAGATAGACTTAAAACTTTAGGCTTTAATCTTTCTAAAGAAGACTTAGATGCAGCATTTGAACAATTCAAAATACTTGTAGATAAAAAGAAGACTGTATATGATAAAGATCTAGAAGCGATAATAACAAAGGAATCTATTTCTATTCCTCAAATATATTCATTAAAAAACTTTGTAATTAATAGTGGTTCTAGTATAACAGCAACTGCTTCTGTAGCTCTTTTAAATGAAGATAAATTGACTGAAGAAGTTGCAACTGGTGATGGACCTATAGATGCATCTTATAATGCAATAAATAAAATAGTAAATATTCCGTTTGTACTTGAAGACTACTCATTAGGTTCAGTTACTGAAGGAGAAGATTCTCAAGGTGAAGCTGTTGTCAAAATAAATAAAGATGGAAAGTCATTCACTGGCCGAGGATTAAATACAGACGTTATAGCTTCAAGTATAGAAGCATATCTAGATGCTATAAATAAAATGATAAGTGAAATTACAAATGAATAGTTTCTAAAACCATTAAAGTCATATGTTTATTATAAGCATATGACTTTTTTATCTTTAACCTTAATATCTATAGATATTTAATATTTTATTATTCTACAGATTGAGCTTTCGAATCTATAAGCTGAAGATTATATTCTTTTATTATACTAATTAGTAATTTGGCATATATTTTTTCTCCACTTTCATTTTGTCTAGTACTATATCCTGCATTCTCTAATGCTTTAGCTTGCTCTGTGTAATGACTAGCATTAAATACACCATTTTTAGCATATCTTTTATTTTGATGTAAAAACTTTGCATAATCTTCTAGAGACTCTTTTTTACTAAAGTATTTTCTAAAACTAGCTGTAATTTCATCATTGTGAAATTCAGTCGTATTCATTTGTATAGCATCTCCATTCCATGCTGTGTCAGCTTTTATTCCAAATATGTTATTTCCCTCTGTATATAACTTAGATTTACCCCAACCAGATTCAAGAATAGCTTGAGAAATAATAATTGAAGGTAATATACCATAATCATAAAATACATTTATAGCATCATCACTTATTTCCTCAATAAACTTAATATTAGATGAACTTTCATTAAGCTCATTTCTTGTTAAACCTTTATATTTTAATTGTTCTAAATATTCATATACTTTTTTTCTTTCTTTTTCTTCAAAATTTAAATCATTCAAGACTTCATCTAGCTTTCTTAGTCTATATTTGGATTTAAAGTTTTTATAGCTTGTACTTTTTTTCTCTATAAACCTATTTCCTAGTTCTTCAATATCGTTATTTGAAATACTTGCCAAGTTTTTCTCATGTCTTACAGAATCTATTGCAACTAAATTTTTCCAATTAACTTGTAGCTTTCCCTTACTTATTTTATCTGATGTTTCAATATACCTTAACATATCTGCATAACTTAAAGATATTTTGTCTTTGCTTTTCATAATATGTGTAAATATAGCTATAAATATAATTGCCGTAAAAACTAATATAGATAATTTAATGATTCTTTTTATAAAATTTATCAATTACATCATACCTCCAAAGTTTAACCTTCCAAAGTTATAAAAATAAAATTTTTAATATTTATATGGCTTTTAAATCCCCTATGTTCAACTTATTATCTAGAGACTTCTGGTTTTAATTGCACTTTGAACATTTCTAAATTCTGTTCAACATATCCATTTTCAGTCATCGCTTTCAGAACTCTTTCCTGTCTGCGCTTAGCTTTATCTGGATATTTAAGAGGACTATACGCACTAGGAGCTTGTGGTAGTCCAGCAAGCATAGCACATTCCTCTAAAGACAAATCCTCTACATTTTTATTAAAGTAAGTTAGACTAGCATTCTGTACTCCATATGATTCTTCTCCAAAGTAAATTAAGTTTAAATACATCTCTAAAATTTCATCTTTAGTATATTCATTTTCTATTTTAATAGCAACAATCAATTCTTTTAGCTTTCTTTTTAGCGTTTTTTCATTGCTAAAGAAAAGATTCTTAGCTAACTGTTGAGTAATAGTGCTTCCTCCTTCTTTAATTGTGCCTTCTTTTATATTTGTTATAAATGCTCTTCCTATGCCAATAATATCGAATCCATAGTGTCTATAAAACCTTTTATCCTCAACGGATACAACTGCATTGATTAAATCTTCTGGAATTTTATTTATTTTTGTATAATTAGATACATTCGCAGATATTTGTTCTATTAAATTTTCATCTATAGAATATTTATCATTATATACTCCATTAGCAAAACTGTTTATACTACTTAAAATAATTACTATTATCAGACTTAAAAAAACAGTTTTTTTCATTTATAGCACCTCCTAATGTCGTATTCATTTTAACGCTCTAATAACATTTTACTTTTTTATTTAAAAATATCCTATTCATTTTAATTACAATTTGACTTCTTTTTCTTACACTTTTGTCATAAAAGTTATATAATAAATAATCTTAATTCTTTTGTTATTGTGATAATATGTTTTAGTTCATAAATAATTCTCTAAAATTAATATAATTATGATAGTATGTGAAACATGTTATACAACTAACTGTATTTATTTAATTTCATAATAAAAAATATTTAAATACATTTATTATTCTCTCATCTTACTTTTTACTTTACTAAATAATATATCATAAATAAAGGAAGCTATGTCATAATAAACACAGCTTATTTTATTTATGATATATTTATTTTATAGCTAATAAATAGAGTTACTATTTATTTATTATAGTTACTTATCTTGATATTTATAAGTATGTTATAATTTTATTTAAATGATACATATCTAGGAGGTTTATATATGAATAGTAGTGAATTTGTAGAAAAAGTAAATGAAGGTGTTAAAGAGTTAATAAATATAAATCAAATTGAAGATTTGGATGAATTTAACGCAGGTCTTTATATAACTAATGTGTTTGATAAACTATATAAATCTATATTTGGTAATGGTAACGAATCTCAAGAAAATAAAATACAAAGACTAAAATTATGGAGTTTAGTTTATAATGATACTGAAATAAAACGCTATGAAAAATATATATTAGAGGAAATTATAAAATAAAGGAAGCTTAAAAACAAAGCTTCCTTTATTTTACCAACTCGAACATATACCTATAGCTTTAGGCCCTAAATGTGCACCTATAACAGGTCCAATTTCATCTATTGTTATTCTAGCATTACTAAACTTAGTTTCTAAAATACTCTTTAATTCTAATGCTTCATCTATATTCTGTACATGTCCTATACTTATTTTTTTAACATGATCTGGAACTTTATCAATCATGTTATTAATCGCCTTTTTCTTCCCTCTTATTTTCTCCGTCGCAATAAGCTTTCCTTCTATAAGTCCAATTATAGGTTTTATATTAAGAAGCGTTCCTATAACTGCTTCGACATTTGAGAGTCTTCCACCTCTCTTTAAGTATTCCAAAGACTCTACTGTTAAGTTTATACTCATATTTTCTCTTACATTTTTTATAGCTTCTACAATTTCTTGTCTTGATGCATTTTGTTTGGATAAATCTACGGCAGTTTCTACTAATACTTTTAAATTTCCTACTGCACTTTCAGTATCTATAACTGTTATCTTATCAGAATTAAGCATATTAGCAGCTGTACATGCACTGTTATAGGCTCCACTTAACTTAGATGAGAATATTATAGCTACAATTTCATCTCCTCTTTTAAATGCTCTTTCATAAGCTTCTATAAACTCTCCTACTGCTGGTTGAGAGGTCTTAGGATAATCTTTCGTATTCTCAAGCTTATAAAAAAAATCATCAAATTCCCCAGGAAATCCTTCTTTTTGTACTTCACCACAAAGTTCCACTGATAAAGGCACTACTTCTATTTCATTTTCTTTTATGTACTCTTTAGGTATATAAGCTGTACTATCTGTTATAACTTGAACTCTACTCATAAAAACCCTCCTTTACATATAATGTTACATTCAAAAGTACGTAATTGAATTCAAGAGTAATACATTAAATTACAGTAAACTATAACTTATTTTATAAAATATTTGAAATATATATCTAATTCATTTAACTCATAAAAAATATTATATCACAATTGATATAAAATAAGAGTTATTTTATTTACAATTTTATTATTCTAAAAATATATAAAGAAGATTTCCATTCAATACTAATTATATATTAATTACCATTTAACTTATAACCTTTTATTAAACTTTGTTGTAATAATATATTAATGTTATAATATTTCTATTGAAAATTTTAAAAGGAGTGATTAAGTGAGAAAGTACATTATTTGCTTTTTAGCATTTTTCTTGACTATACTTACACCTATATCTGGCCTTGCAAGTAGTGAAAAAGATTTAAATGAAAAAATTGATTCTGCTCGTGGCAAAGTAATAGAGGTAATAAAAGATGCTCAACTAAAAGAAAAAAATAATCCAGATCTATCTTTGGAAACTCAAGTTGTAAAAGTAAAAGTTTTAAGTGGAAAGTTTAAGGGTGAAGAATTCGTTATAGAAAATAATTTAAGTGGAAATCCTTCATACGATATAAAAGTAAAAAAAGGAGATGAGGTTCTTCTAAGCATTGAAGACTCTAAAAATGATGCACCTAAAATTTCTATTTCAGATTACATAAGAGATAAATATCTTATCATCTTGTTGGTTATTTTTGTAGCATTGTTAATTATAATAGGAGGACTTAAAGGATTAAAATCAGTAATCACTTTAAGCATTACTGCTGTTATAATTATGTTTTTTATGCTACCTATGATATTAAAAGGTTATAATCCAATATGGGTTGCTATAGTTTCTGCAACATTAATAACTTTAATTACTTTCTTTATTATAGGTGGTTTTAATGTAAAATCTTTTTCTGCTATAGTAGGTACTGTAGGAGGAGTTGTATGTGCTGGTGTCCTAGCATACATAGTAGGATCTTTAGTAAAATTAACAGGATTAAACAGTGAAGAAGCTGGTATGCTCATGTTTATTCCTCAGAAAATATCTTTTGATTTTAGAGGATTATTATTCTCTGGAATTATAATAGGTACCTTAGGTGCCGTTATGGATATCGGTATGTCCATAGCTTCAGCTATGTATGAACTAAAAGTGTTAAATCCAGATATTTCTCCACGAGAATTAATAAAGTCAGGTTTAAATATAGGTAAAGATGTTATGGGGACAATGTCAAACACACTAATCTTAGCCTATACTGGTAGTTCCATACCTCTACTGCTACTATTTATGTCATACGATACTTCGTTATCTAAGATTTTAAATTTGGATTTAATGGCAACTGAAATAGTACGAGCATTAGTAGGAAGTATAGGATTAATCATTGCTATACCTATAACTGCATTTTCTACAGGTTTCATATTGAAGCTTGAAAGTAAAAAACTTGAAAGCAAAGAAAACTAATAAAATAAAAGAGTGTATGAATATTGTATCGTTTCAATTTTCATGCACTCTTTTATTTTGTATCTTTTTTACATATTTTTCTTTATTTTTATACTTATTTTTGTTTATCTTTAACTATTGTTTTTTTATACCCATACATTATAATTATTGTATCTACTTAATTTATTTATTTTCCTTTATTGTACCCATACTTTTTTTCAAAAATTTAACTTAATATAATGTAACAGCATTAAATTAGAACGATATAGGAGGACTATAGAATGGAAAAATTTAAACTTAATCAAAATATTTATAACCAATTAAAAGGTGGAGTTATAATGGACGTTACTAATCCACAAGAAGCAGAAATTGCTGAAAAAGCAGGTGCTTGCGCTGTTATGGCTCTTGAAAGGGTTCCTTCTGACATAAGAAAAGAAGGTGGAGTTTCTAGAATGTCTGATCCTAAAATGATAAAAGAAATAATATCAACTGTATCTATACCTGTTATGGCGAAGGTAAGAATAGGACATTTTGTTGAATCCCAAATACTTGAGGCTATAGAAGTTGATTTTATAGATGAAAGTGAAGTTCTAACACCTGCAGATGAAACATTTCATATAGATAAATGGAGTTTTAAGACACCATATGTTTGCGGAGCAAGAAATCTAGGTGAAGCACTTAGACGAATTGGCGAGGGTGCTAAAATGATTAGAACTAAAGGAGAGGCCGGAACTGGAAATATAGTTGAAGCTGTAACTCATATGAGACAAATGATGGATGACATAAGAAAAGTAAAAAATTCTCCAAAAGAAGAATTAATGACCATAGCAAAAGAAATGGGTGCACCATATGAACTAATAGAATATGTCTGGAATGAGGGAAAATTGCCTGTATTAAACTTTGCAGCTGGTGGAGTTGCTACTCCATCAGATGCGGCTCTTATGCTACAACTAGGATCAGAAGGAGTCTTCGTAGGTTCAGGTATTTTTAGATCAGGAAATCCTGAAAAAAGAGCAAAAGCTATAGTTCTTGCAGCTAAACATTTTAATGATCCTAAATCACTTGCTGAAATATCAGAAGATTTAGGTGAACCAATGTCAGGGCTCGATTTAAAAGATATTTCTACTAAGTATGCAGAAAGAGGATGGTAATTTATTTAAATAAAAAGCAGGTTGGTAAATTATCCAATCTGCTCTTTTTATTTAAAATATAAATCTAGTTCATCATTAAATTTCTTTAGTTCATCATAGTCTCCATTTTCCCTAAGTTCCCAAAACTTTTTTTGAATTTCATTTATGTTTTCTTTACTTTGGGTTAAAAAGTAAATTTTTTGCATCTTAGATATTATTTCAGCAACTATATAAGATGTGCGTTTAAACATTTCTTGTGCATCTGTAATTTCATCCCTTATTTCTGACATCTCCTTATCAAGTAAAAAAGCAGCTTCTGCAGCATTTTTAAGTCTTGCTTTTATATCATTAGGAATATTCTGTTTAAACTTATAATTTAATGAATGCTCTATAGTAGCCCAAAAATTCATTGCTAAAGTTCTTATTTGTATCTCTGCTAAAATTTCTTTTTCCCCCATAGCCGTCTGTACCCAATATTTTATTATAATATGATAGCTTCTATATCCACTTTCTTTTATATCTGTTATATAATCCTTTTCTAAAACTATCTTTAAATCTTTCCCATCCCTATCTCTTATAAGCTGAACAACTCTATCTATGTCGTCTACAAGCTGACACATTATACGAATTCCAGCAATGTCTTCCATCTCTTCTTCTATCTTATCTAAGGGAATATTTCTTTTTCGTGATTTTTCTAAAATACTAGATATCTCTTTTACCCTTCCTGTAACAAATTCTATTGGAGAATACTCATTCATTTTTCTGTACTCATTTCTTATACTTTTGAATTTCACTTTTAATTCCTCAACAGCTTGTTCATAAGGAATGAGTATGCTTTTCCAATCTAGAATCATTCTAATCCCTCACTTGCATAACTTTTAATTGTAATAGCATAAATATGATGCATAATATACTATTTTATTATAATGCCATTTATACACGCACAATCATTATATAATTATTATGCACTTAATTCAATAATATTTATCATCTAATATTCTTTGGTTTTTTATGATTATTCTAAAGTTATGAAAGTTTATATATGAGTATACTTTTTTTATTTAAATTTAATCGTATTATTTTCTAAAGATTCTATTGTAACAAGAGACTTTAAATTAACTCCTGATTCTCTTAATCGTTTTCCACCTTCTTGAAATCCTTTTTCTATCACTATTCCTACACCTTCTACACTTCCACCTGCTTTTTCTACTATATTTATAAGTCCTAATGCTGCATATCCATTAGCTAAGAAATCATCTAATATGAGGACTTTGTCGTTAGCTTGTATATATTTTTTTGAAACTTTTATTTTATAAGTTTTACCTTTTGTAAAAGAATAGACATCACTATCATACGTTTCTTTATCTAGATTTTTAGATTCTGTTTTTTTAGCAAATACAACTGGTACATTAAAGTATTGAGCTGCAATACTAGCTATAGCTATTCCAGATGCCTCTATTGTTAATATCTTTGTAATTTTTTTATCCGAAAATAATTCCTTGAATTCTTTACCTATTTCATTTAAAAATTGTATATCAAGTTGATGATTTAAAAAGCTATCGACCTTTAATATTCCTGATTCCCCTACTGTTCCTTCTTTTAATATTTTCTCTTTTAATAATTCCATCTTTATACCTCCTATTTTTTATAAAATAAAACCCCTTGCCTAATATATACTAGGTAAGGGGTGCTCAAAAAATACATAATATTATAAAATATATAATATAGATTATAAACTATTATTTCTTGAAGCACGTAGTCAGATCATTTTCGGTGACCCGGTAGATACTTTTGGACCATATTACCAAGGATATACGAGCGATTAACTATTTAATTATATTAAGAGTTATTATACAATAATATGTCATAAGATTGCAAATTTTTTATTATTTTATTTTCTAATATTACTTAATAATTATATAATAATATTTTCTTTTTTAAAATAAAAAAGCTTATAAACACTAAACTTTTAAAACTTTATTCTTTCATTATAAGTTTTACTGTCTATAAGCTTTTTAATCTTTGACGATATTTTTCATTTTTCCCTAAAATACTCTTTTCTTATATTTCTAAATACCGTAACCATGCATTTATCTATATATTTAAATATTTTCAAACTAGTTCTATATACAAATAGGAATATCGGAATATATATATTTTCATCTATTTTAAACCAATTCAATGTAGGATTTTTATAAATAAGCTTACCGTCCTCTTCTTTTCTTAAATATTTTTTTATGAATAGTGTATATATCAAAATTCCTATAAAAATACTAGTTATAGAAGAATTAATATTTTTAAAAGTATATATTTTTGAATATACGTATACACCTGTTACATTTAGAATATCCAAAGAAGGATTTATTATATTTATCAAAAACTTAGGATTTAATCCTGTATATATACAAAAGACACCTAATATTATCAGGGGGATTATAGCTCTTTTCTTTATATATTTCTTATATTGTCCTGTAAAATGTTCATTTTTCTCTAAAAATACAGTAACAAATATTTTCAGCATATATGCAACAGTAAAACTACTACTTAAAGTAAACAATACCTCTATCACTGAAAACAAGCTACTATTATACATAATATGAGCTTTTGATAAAGCATCATGTATAAGTGTTTTGCTTACAAATCCATTAAATCCAGGAAATCCTATACTAGAGAGTAGACCAATAAGAAATACAATTTTTAAAGTCTTCTTATGTTTTCCAAATCCCCTTATTTTGTTTATATCTAATTCATGTAACACCATGTATATAATCCCTATACTCAAAAATAATAATACTTTAAACATAGCATGACTTACTGCATGATAAAGTGTGCCTTGTATAGCTACTCCACCTTCTTCATTTAATATTCCCATAAGCCCTATAGCAAATATTAAATAACCAGATTGACTCATACTGCTATAAGCCAATATCTTTTTTACATTTGTTTGAAACATAGCTAAAAAACCACCTAGAACCATATTAACAAGTCCTAGCACCCCTATTATAGCAGAGAATAATACATCGCCTTCCATTAACTCTCCTACAGTAATAAGAATACCAAAAATTCCTGTTTTTATTAATATTCCTGATAATACAGCACTTGCAGGTGTAGGTGCTGCAGGGTGGGCTTTTGGAAGCCAAGAATGTAAAGGGAACATAGCAGATTTTACACCAAAACCAAATATGATTAACCAAGAAATTAAATATTTTATTCCTCCCAAACTTCTCAGTTTGTATCCTAATTCACTTATGTTTAAGCTTCCTGTATAATCAAATAACAAAAGTAAGCCCATAAGAAGTATCAAACTACCAGTAACTGCCATTATAATATATGCTCTTCCAGCTCCATGAGAATATTCCTCTTCATCATGAATAATAAGAGCATAAGATGTAAATGACATTAGTTCAAAGAATGTAAATAAATTTAAAATATTTTCTGACAAAAATACTCCTAAAGTACTTGATAATGTCAACATAAAAAATGAATAATATCTATTTCTATTTTTATATTTTATAAGATACTGAGTAGAGTATATTAGTGTTAAAAACCAAGCAAATATAGTCATCCAAACAAATATGTATCTTAGAGGGTCTAGTTTTAAATATAGTCCTGTAGCCATTATATTAGGATATACAAATTCTATTCCTCCAGAAAAAACTGGTTTATATAAAGCTGAAACTATTAAAAGTTCAATTCCACAAGTTAATATATTGAAAATATTTCTATATTTTTCGTTCTTTCGTCCTAATAGTAACCCTACTATAGTTCCAAATATAGGTATTAATATAATACTTATAAGGAGTATTTTATATACCACATACACCATCCTCTCTAATCAAATTATTTTTCATATTATCTATACTATCCCTTTCACTATATCTTCTATAAATCCTAATATTATATTAGGAAACAATCCTAAAAATACAGCTATTCCAGTTAACATAACTATGGGTATCACTACTCTCATAGGTGCTTCCTTCACTTTTTCTACTTCATCAATTTTATCAATAGCTTTATTACTTTTTACAAAGAATGCTTTAACTATTATAGGTAATAGATATGTTGCAGTTAAAAAACCACTTATTAATATAATCCCTACAAAAAAAACTTTATTTCCAGCCAATCCTCCTAAGCCTAGATACCATTTACTAACAAATCCATTTGTAGGAGGTATTCCAACAAGTGATATTGCTGCTATACCAAAGCACCACATAGTTATAGGCATTTCTCTGCCTATTCCTTCAATCTCTTTAATGCTTTTTTTCCCTGTTTGATAATATATCACACCAACGCAAAAGAAAAGTATTATCTTTAATATAGCGTGATTTATTAAATGTAGAAGTCCACCTACTAGCGCTTTTTCATTTAACAAAACTATACCTAATAATATATATCCTAGTTGGCTAACAGTAGAGTATACTAATCTTTTCTTTAGATCATCATAGTGAAGTGCCAATAAAGATCCTAACAAAATAGTTATACCAATTAAGATACTTATATAGAAACTTCCATCTGTGTATTTTATAACCTCACTGCCAAAAATAAAGTAACTTATTCTAATAAGTGCAAAAACTCCTGTTTTTACTATAATTACTGCATCCAATATAGAACTAATAGGTGTAGGTGCTGAAATTATGTTTAAAATCCATGAATGAAAAGGTACTATTGCAGTTTTTACACCAAATCCTAGGAACATAATTAAAAACATAAATAATAACTTATTTTTACTATAAGAATATATATTATTAAAAACACCATATTCTATAAATTCTAGGTTTCTAGTTATGTTATATATCATAATCATACTAATAACGATAAATATTGATCCTAATATAGAATATATTAAGTATTTCTTACCACTTTCAAATGATTTTTTATCCTTCCTATGAGTTATTAACATAAAGGTAATTAAAGTTAACAATTCATAAAATACATAGAATGTAAAAAGATTACCAGAAAATGCTATGCCTATTGTTACTCCTAGAGTTATTGTTAGTAATATAAAGCATCTTTTTTCTCTACCTTCATGTGACATATACTCTATAGAGTAAAATGTAGAAAATGCACATAACACAGACACTAACATTGAAAATAATAATCCTAATTTATCAATTCTTAAATAAAAGTGAAAAAAATTATTAATCTTGAATAAATCAAGTTCCGTATTGTTCCCATACTTTAGAACTAATATAGAAAATAGTATGCTTATTAACGAAGAGATTGTTAGGAAAACGTTTCTTTTCTTTTTATTCTCATCTTTTAAAAAATATATAACTAATGAAGTAACTACCGGAAAAACAATCGGGAGTAGAATCATCATCCGCTCCAAATCACCACCACCTTGTTTTTTAGTTTATTAAGATAATATTTACGAATTATCTTGTTACATTACTTTTATAAGATTACATTAATTGAAAAAATATGATTATTTTATTAAGACGTGATTATTATTTGATGTTAATTTGTTTGTAATAATAGTTTTTGAATTATAGTTTTGGCAATCTTCTTATACATTATCCTTAATTTCTATTATTAGTTAACAAATTCTTCATTACTTTTAAGGTATCATATTTTTATTATATTTTGCAATATTTTTTTGAAGTATATTATTTTTTTATTAGCACCATTACATTTAAACAACATACTATATATTAGAAATAAAGCAACTTAATCTTAACTTAAACTATAAAATATTTTTAAAAAATATTTTATAAAAATCATTTAGTAAATTAAGAATTAGTTACAATTCATTATTTTTTCTATTAGTTGTGTTTATTAGATAATAATATAAGTCATGACTATGTAACTGTACTTAGTTGCTCTTTTGCAACCAAGTTATATACTAAATATTAAGGAGGAATAGGTATGAGTAAAGTAAAACAATCTGGTTGTGGTGGTATTGATAGTAGTTTACTATTCTTCTTTTTACTATTAGTTGTTTTATTCTGCAGCTGCTAAAAAGTACAAAAAAGGAGCCTTTTTAAAAAGGCTCCTTTACAATTTATATTATTTTAATCTTATTAATAATTCTCCTACATTTACATATTGACCTTCTTTAACCCTAATTACCTCTACTGTTCCATCTGTAGATGCTGCTATATTTGTTTCCATCTTCATAGCTTCAATTATAGCTACTGTTTGATTTTCTTTAACAGTATCTCCTTGATTTACTAATATCTTTGTAACAGTACCTGGAATGCTAGCTCCTACATGAAGTTTATTATCTGGGTCAGCTGTTTCAACTAATGCAGTTTCCTTACCTATATTATTACTAGCTTTATCTTTTATCTTTATTGCCCTTCTTGAGTCATTAACTTCAAAATATAAAGTTCTATTTCCTTCTTTATCTAATCTACCTATTTCAAGAAGTTTAATAATTAATATCTTACCTTCTTCAATCTCTACCTCACATGTTTCTCCTTCAGTTATACCATGGAAGTATACTGCACTTCCCATTCTACTAAAGTCTCCGTTTTCTTTGATATATTCTACATATTCTTCAAATACCTTAGGATATAATGCATATGCTAAAGCATCTTTAGTAGTTGGTTCTATTCCATGTTCTACTTTCAAATGTTCCTTAATTTTATCAAAGTCTTCTGGTTCTAGTAGTTCACCAGGTCTACAAGTTATAGGTTCTTCACCTTTTAATACAAGCTTTTGTAATTCTTCAGGGAATCCTCCTATAGGTTGCCCCATCATACCTTTAAAGTATGAAACTACTGAATCAGGGAAAGACATATCTTTAGCTTTTTCATATATATTTTCTGGAGTTAAATCATTTTGTACCATAAATATAGCCATATCCCCTACAACTTTAGATGAAGGAGTTACTTTTACTATATCTCCAAACATTTCATTTACTATTTTATACATTTCCTTAACATCTTCAAATCTATGGCCTAATCCAAAACTTTCAACTTGAGGTTTAAGATTCGAATATTGTCCACCAGGTATTTCATATTTATATATTTCAGCTGTACCTGATTTCAATTCTGATTCAAATTGCTCATAGATTGGTCTTACAGAACTCCAATAATCTGATATTTTTTGAAGATCATCTACATTTAATCCTGTACTTCTTCTTGTATTTTCTAAAGCAGCAACTACAGAGTTTAATGCTGGCTGACTTGTTAACCCTGACATACTATTAAATGCAGTATCTACTATATCTACTCCAGCTTCTGCAGCCATTAATATAGATGCAACCCCATTTCCACTAGTATCATGAGTATGGAAATGAACAGGTATTCCTATTTCTTCTTTTAAAGCTTTAACTAATTTAAATGCTGCATGTGGTTTCAATAATGATGACATATCTTTTATAGCAAGTATATGCGCGCCCATTTTTTCAATTTCTTTTGCAGTCTTTACGTAGTAATCTAGAGTATACTTATCTCTACTATCATCTAGTATATCTCCTGTATAACAAATACATGCTTCTGCAACTTTTCCTGACTTTAGTACTTCATCTATAGCTACTTCCATACCCTTTAACCAGTTCAATGAGTCAAATATTCTAAATACATCTATACCACTTTCAGATGATTGTTTTATAAATTCTCTTATAACATTATCTGGATAGTTTTTATATCCTACTCCATTAGCACCTCTGATAAGCATTTGGAATAATATATTAGGTATTTTCTTTCTAAGAAACTCTAATCTATCCCAAGGTGATTCTTTTAAGAATCTATAAGCAACATCAAATGTAGCTCCTCCCCACATCTCTAATGAAAATAAATCTTTGGCTAAGACAGATGTAGACTTCGCGATTTTAGTCATATCTACAGTTCTCATTCTAGTTGCCATTAACGATTGATGAGCATCTCTCATTGTAGTATCTGTTAGTAAAAGTCTCTTATTATTTTTAATCCATTCTACTAATCCATCTGGACCTTTTTCATCTAAGATTTGTTTTGTTCCGTATAAATTCTCAGGAACCTGTACTTTAGGAATTATAGGAACATCAAACTGTTTAATATTTCCTTTATTTTCATTTACAGCTTTTTCACCTATATATTTTAAAACTCTAAGTTCTATATCTTCTTTTGTAGTGAATTTAAATAACTCTGGATTTTCAGATATAAATCCTGTATCACATTTTCCTTCTCTAAATTCCTTATGATTTAATACATTTATTAAAAATGGAATGTTAGTTTTAACTCCTCTTATTTTTGTTTCTCTTAAAGATCTTTTAACTTTTCTTATTGCATCTTCAAAAGTTCTTCCATAGGATATCATCTTAACTAAAAGACTATCATAATAAGGCGTTATAACTGATCCTGTAAATCCATTACCTCCATCAAGTCTTACTCCTAGTCCTGATCCTGTTCTATATAAGTCTATCGTTCCTGTATCAGGTGCAAAATTATTTAAAGGATCCTCTGTAGTTACTCTACACTGAATGGAGTATCCACGTGGTTTAATATCATCTTGAGATTTTATTCCTATTTCATCAGAGTCAAGTCTACACCCTTGAGCTACTAGTATTTGATTTTGAACTAGGTCTATTCCTGTAACCATTTCTGTTATAGTATGTTCAACCTGAATTCTTGGATTCATCTCTATGAAATAGTGATTACCATGCATATCTAGTAAAAATTCTATTGTACCTGCATTTCTATAGTTAACAGCTTTGGCAATTTTTACAGCATCTGAACACATTGCTTGTCTTTGTTCTTCTGTTATAGATAATGCTGGTGTAAACTCTATAACTTTTTGATGTCTTCTTTGTATAGAACAATCTCTTTCAAATAAATGAACAATGTTTCCATGTTTATCTCCAAGAATTTGAACCTCAATGTGTTTAGGTTTTTCTATATATTTCTCTATAAAAACATCTTCTATACCAAAAGCCTTCTTAGCTTCATTTCTAGCGCTATGGAACTCAGATATAAGATCCTTTTCTTCTCTTACAATTCTCATACCTCTTCCGCCACCACCAGCTGAAGCTTTTAATATAACAGGATATCCACAGTGTCTTGCACTTTTAAAAGCTTCTTCTTCTGTTGTAACAGGTTTTTCTATACCAGGTATAGTTGGAACTCCAACGCTATTTGCAACTATTTTAGACTTTATTTTATCCCCTAATTTATCCATCATTTCATGAGTAGGCCCTATAAACTCGATACCTGCTTCTTCACATTTTCTTGCAAACTCAGTATTTTCCGATAAGAATCCATATCCTGGATGAATAGCATCAACACCCTTTTTAACAGCAAGTTTTATTATTTCATCAATGTTTAAATAAGCTTCAACAGGTCCTTTATTTTCTCCTATAAGATATGATTCATCCGCTTTTGTTCTAAACAAAGAATTCTTATCCTCATTTGAATATATAGCAACTGTTCTGATTCCTAATTCATTACATGCCCTAAATATTCTTATTGCGATTTCCCCTCTATTTGCAACTAAAATTCTCTTAAATTTTTTCATTCGATCTCCTCTCTTTCTATGGAAAAAATTGTTTAATTCCTGCTTTGACCATTACCATAAATTATATATTTTGTGGATGTTAATTCTTTTAGACCCATTGGTCCTCTTGCGTGAAGTTTTTGAGTACTTATACCTATTTCAGCCCCAAATCCAAACTCTGAACCGTCTGTAAATCTTGTAGATGCATTTACATATACTGCTGCTGAATCAACTTCATCTAAAAATCTTTGAGAATTAAAATAATTATTCGTTATAATTGCTTCTGAATGTTTTGTACTATACTCATTAATATGTTCAATAGCTTCATCTATTGAGTTAACTGTTTTTACAGCTATTATATAATCTAAATACTCCTCTTTCCAATCTTCTTCAGTAGCTTGTAATATTTCTGGAACTAATTTTCTGACAATTTCATCTCCACGAACTTCCACATTTTTTTCTTTTAAACTTTCATATATTGGCTTTATAGCTTTTTCAACTATATCTTTATGAATTAATAGTTTCTCTGCTGAATTACAAACTCCAGGTCTAGTTGTTTTTGCATTAGTTACAATAGATACTGCCATATCAATATCTGCATCATTATCAACGTATATATGACAATTACCAGCACCTGTCTCAATAACTGGTACAGTACTATTTTCTACAACAGATTTTATAAGTCCGGCTCCTCCTCTTGGTATAAGAACGTCTAAATATTTATTTAATTTCATTAATTCAATTGTTGATTCTCTACTAGTATCTTCTATTAATTGAACTGCATCTTTAGATATACCACATTCTTCTATAGCTTTCTGAATTATGCTTATTATTGCTCTATTTGAATTAATAGCCTCTTTACCACCTTTTAATATAACAGCATTTCCAGTTTTTAAACAAAGCCCAAATCCGTCTACTGTTACATTTGGTCTTGCTTCATATATTATACCAATTACACCTAATGGAACTCTTTTCTGTCCTATAACTAATCCATTAGCTCTCTTTTTCATTGATATTACTTCTCCTATAGGATCATCTAATAAGGCTATATCCTTCAACCCTTCGGCCATTGAATTTATACGATCTTCATTTAAAGCTAGTCTGTCTAATAAAGCACCTTTTATTCCTTTTTCTCTAGCTTCTTTTAGGTCTATTTCATTTGCTTTAATTATTTCTTCCTTATTATCTAAAATCGCATTAGAAGCTTTTATTAATGCTTCATTTTTTTCAATTGTAGATAATTTTGCTAAAGAATAACTTACTTTCTTTGCTTTTTCCCCCATAACAACTACACTGCTCATTTCTCCACCGCCTATATTAATTCAATTTTTTAAATACTATCATATTTTATACATATATATCAATACTTTATAAATTATTAGGAGCTAAAAATAAAGTTCCTATTTTTTCACCTTTTAGAATCTTATATATAATTTTAGGATCTTCACCATTTGCTATTATAGTATCTATTCCATATGTATATCCTATTCTAGCAGCTGATATCTTAGTAATCATTCCACCTGTCCCTAATTCCGATCCACTTCCTGATGCTATACTATCTATTTCAGAGTCAATTTCTTTTACAAGAGAAATAATTTCAGCAGAAGAGTCCATTCTAGGATCTGATGTAAATAATCCATCTATATCAGAAAGTAATATTAAAAGATCTGCTTGTACTAAAGCTGCTACCATAGCTGATAAAGTATCATTATCTCCAAATTGGATTTCAAATGTAGATATTGTATCATTTTCGTTTACAATAGGTATTATTCCCATTTCTAAAAGTGTATTAAATGTGTTTTGAGCATTTTCTTTTCTATCCTTATAATCCATTACATCTTTTGTAATAAGAATCTGAGAAACAACTTGATTATACTCTTCAAAGAATTTTTGATATATTTTCATTAACATTGTCTGACCAACAGATGCAGACGCTTGTTTTTGAGGCAGAGTCACTGATCGTCTTTGAAGTCCTAATTTCTGTACTCCGACTGCAATAGCTCCAGATGAAACTAAAATAACTTGTTTTCCTTGATTATTTAAATCTGATAATACCCTTGCAAGCTTCTCGATTCTATTTAAATTTAGTTTTCCATTTTCATGAGTTAATGTGGAAGTACCAACTTTAATTACTATTTTATTTGCGTCTGCAATCTTACTTCTAATATCCATTTTAATCTCCCTTTCAAGAATTGCATATTCAGCATATATAAATATAGATAACCAAGTTCATTTACGAACTTGCTTATCTATATCCTTTAGCTAAATTTACTTTAAATCTTTGTTTAGTTCTTTTACCCTATGAGTTTAGTTTCGAAATTATACCACATTTTTTAGGTATTCACACTAACTTCATGGTCAAAGCATTAATATTATACACTCAAATTTTATATTAATATATTTTCCTAGACAAATTTTAGCTTCTAATAAAATAATTTATTTTATTTAGCACTTAATTTTATCATATTTAGAAGTCCACCAGCTTCTAACATATTTCTCTGTCTATCAGTAATATCTAAAACTAAATTATATTCTTTATTTTTATTTATATTCTTAACAACTACTTTATCAGTTTTTATTTGATCTGTAGCATTTTCAATTACTAATTCATCTAAAACATCTATATCATCATAGTCATTCTCATTTTCAAATACTAAAGGTATAATACCATTATTAATTAAGTTTTGTCTGTGTATTCTAGCAAATGATTTCGCTATTACTGCTTTTATACCTAAATATAATGGTACTAACGCAGCATGTTCACGACTTGATCCTTGACCATAGTTAGACCCACCTACTATTATTCCGCCGCCAAGCTCTTTAGCTCTCTTTGGAAACTCTGGATCACAAGGTGCTAAACAATAGTCTGATAAATAAGGTATATTTGATCTAAATGGTAACAGTTTAGCATTTGATGGCATTATATGATCAGTAGTTATATTGTCTTCAACTTTTATTAAAACTTTTCCATTTACTTTATCTCCCAAAGAATCTCCTTTAGGGAATGGTTTTATATTTGGTCCTCTTACTACTTCAATATCGTTATTAGGTTCATCAGGATTAACAACTAAATTATCATTAATTAAGAACTTTTGTGGCATTGCTATATCAAAGCTTGTTATATGCTCACTTGGATCTTCTATATATCCTGTTATAGCTGAAACCGCCGCAACTTCAGGACTTACAAGGTAAACATCTGCTGAAACAGTCCCTGATCTTCCTTTGAAGTTTCTGTTAAATGTTCTTAATGAAACAGCATCTGTACTTGGTGCCTGACCCATACCTATACATGGACCACAACCGCATTCTAATATTCTTGCACCAGCTGAAACTAATTTAGCTAAAGCTCCGTTTTCTGCAAGCATATTTAATACTTGTTTTGATCCTGGAGAGATTACTAATGAAACATGTTCTGATACTGTTTTTCCATCTAGTATTTCTGCAACTTTCATCATATCCATATATGATGAGTTAGTACAACTTCCTATAGCAATTTGATTTACTTTTCTTCCTTTAACTTCAGACACTGGCACTACGTTATCAGGACTATGAGGACAAGCAACTAATGCCTCTAATTCATCAAGATTAATAATTATCTCTTCATCATATACTGCATCTTCATCAGCTTTTATTTCTGTGAAGTCTTCCTCTCTACCTTGAGCTTTTAAGAATTCATGAGTAACTTCATCTGATGGGAATATTGATGTAGTTGCTCCTAATTCAGCTCCCATGTTAGTTATTGTAGCTCTATCTGGCACTGTTAAATATTTTATTCCTTCTCCACAGTATTCAAATATTTTATTTACTCCACCTTTTACTGTACATCTTCTTAACACTTCTAATATTATGTCTTTTGCTGATACTCCTGGTTTTAATTTTCCTTTTAACTCAACTTTTACTATAGAAGGCATTGTTATATAGTATTCTCCACCAGCCATTGCTACTGCAACATCTAATCCACCAGCTCCTATAGCTAACATTCCTATTCCACCACCAGTTGGTGTATGACTATCAGAACCAACTAATGTTTGGCCTGGCACTCCAAATCGCTCTAAATGCACTTGATGGCATATTCCATTACCTGGTTTTGAAAAGTAAATTCCGTGCTTTTTAGCTACAGTTTGTATATATAAATGGTCATCAGCATTTTCTGGACCAGCTTGTAACATATTATGATCTATATAAGCAACTGATCTTTTAGTTTTAACTCTATCTACGTCCATAGCTTCAAATTGTAGATAAGCCATTGTTCCTGTTGAATCTTGAGTCAATGTTTGGTCTATTCTTAAGCCTATTTCTGTCCCTTTTATAAGTTCACCAGTCACTAAATGATTTTTTATAATCTTTTGTGCTACTGTAAGTTTCATCTATAATCCCCTCCTAAAGTATGTCTATATTACAGCTTGTTCATCATCTTTTTCTTCTAATAAGTTTGTAATATATTTTAATGTGATACTTTCTAACTCATCATTTCTTATTACAGTAGTTCTTCCATTTTCATATTGCTCATCAACCCATTTCTTTATAGGAAGTATTCTACTATCTTTTTTATTTAATTTGTTTGAACCTTTAAGTTTGAAATATCCATTTATCCATGCTGCAATCCCAGCTACACCTGAATATTCATTAACTGCTACTAAGGCTGGTCTATTTAGTATCTTGGATGTATCAAATGCATTATAGATTTCTTCGTTTTTTAATAATCCATCTGCATGTATACCTGCTCTTGTCACATTAAATTCACTTCCAACAAAAGGTGTACGTTGTGGTACTTCGTAATCAAGTTCTTTTTTGAAATAGTCTGCTATTTCAGTTATTATAGTAAGATCCATATCCTTAGTACTACCTTTTAATTGGCCATACTCAACTACCATGGCTTCTAATGGACAGTTTCCTGTTCTTTCTCCAATACCAAACAAAGTAGTATTAACAGAAGCTGATCCATATAACCATGAAGTCGCTGAATTAGTAACTACTGAATAAAAATCATTGTGTCCATGCCACTCTATAGAGTCTGAAGGTACTCCTGCATATTTTCTAAGGCCATGAATAATAGCAGGTACACTTCTAGGTAGTTCTACCCCATTATAAGGAACTCCTAGTCCTAAAGTATCACATGCTCTAATCTTAACTTGAAGTCCTGATTTTTCTGATAATTCCATAAGTTTTTGAACAAAAGGAACTACAAATCCAAAGAAATCTGCTCTTGTTATATCTTCAAGATGGCATCTAGGTATTATTCCATTTTCTAAAGCATTCTCAGCTATTGACAAATATGCATTCATCGCTTGTTCTCTATTCATCTTTAATTTATCAAAAATATGATAATCTGAACAAGACATTAGCATTCCTGTTTCTTTAATACCCATTTCTTTTACTAATTGTAAATCCTCTTTTTTAGCTCTTATCCAAGATGTTATTTGCGGAAATTCGTATCCTCTCTTCATACATTCTTCAACAGCTTTTCTATCCTTTTCTGTATATAAGAAAAATTCCGTTTGTCTTATTATTCCTGACCCATTATCAAGCTTATGAAGATAGTCGTATATAGTAGCTATTTGATCAACTGTAAATGAAGACATTGATTGCTGACCATCTCTGAAAGTAGTGTCAGTAATCCATATTTTTTCAGGTAAATCCATAGGCACTAATACATTATTAAAAACTGTTTTTGGAATCTCTGAATAAGGAAATGTTTCTTTAAATAAGTTTGGTTGTGTCATACCAAGTCCGTTATCTTTCATAAAATTAGCCCTCCCCGTAAATATTTTCTTGAATTTCATAATATCTCAAAAGATAATGCAAGATTTATTTTTATTCATTCAAGTATTCATATTAAGTTAAAATACTATCTGCATAAAAATGTTTTTAAACTAATATTTAATTATTTTCTTTAAATTCAGACTTTTATATTTCGCTCAAGTTTTTTGCTTATTTAAAAAATTAATAACCCATGTCTTATTTTAAACTTTGCATGCGTTATTTGATTTATAAATATGCTTTTATTTAATTTTTTGTATTAAAATATAATCGTATTTTATCATAATATTATATAAATAACAAGAAAAAAATGCAAGTTTTAAAAAATAACTTGCATTTTTTCTTACTTAATATTATTTCTACTTATTATTTTCTATATAATTCCTAATTTATTAGCAATTTTTATATATGTTTTTACACCATGACCTAGCACTTCGTCACTAAAGTTAAACTTACAATGATGAAGAGGATATATATAGTTTAATTTTTCATTTCTTGATCCTAACATAAAGAAAAAGCCAGGTATTTCTTGTTGATAGTAAGAAAAGTCTTCAGCTATCATCATAGGTTTTAATATATGAATTTCATCCTCATCCAAAGCTTCCTTCATTATATTAAATAAATCATAATCATTATTCACTGCAGGATACATATCAATTACATTAGTAGTTATTTTCACTCCAAACATTTTTTCAATTCCACTATTTATTTCTTGTATTCTAGACTTTATAGTATTATATACTTCTGGTCTATAAGCTCTTATAGTTCCTTCTATTTTAACTTCTTCTGCTATCACATTTTTTGCTTCCCCACCATTTATCTTACCTATAGTTAAAACTGCTCCTTCTATAGGTTCTATATTTCTACTTACTATACTCTGGTAAGAACTTATAAGTTGGCTTGTAACATATATAGTATCTATACTAGTATGAGGCATAGCCCCGTGTCCACCTTTTCCTTCAATTAATATTTCTATTTCACCACACTGAGCCATTATAGGACCATAGTTAATTCCTATTTTTCCCTCTTCAATATCTGGTAATATATGAAGTCCAAATATAGATTCCACATTATACTTTTTCAATATACCTTCTTTAACTATTACTTCTGCTCCTCCTGGTCCCTCTTCCGCTGGCTGAAATATTAACACTATATCTCTTTTTATACTTGGAAGACTAGCTATAAAAGTAGCAAATCCTAGTAGTATAGACATATGCCCATCATGACCACAAGCATGCATATGATTTTCTTCTTTAGAGGCAAATGGCAATCCTGTCTCCTCTTTTACTCTAAGTCCATCTATATCAGATCTAAAAGCTATAGCTTTTTCACTAGAAGTACCCTTTTTAAATGCAACTATACCTGTACCTGCAACTACCTCTAATTCAAATCCTAAAGATTCTAATCTTTCTTTTATATATTTTGAAGTTTTAACTTCTTGAAATCCCAACTCAGGTATTTGATGAAGATACTTTCTCATATCTACAACTTCGTTCTTTATACTATCTATCAATTCAAACATTATAATACCCCCATAAAAGTCATATACTTAATTCATAATATATTATATATAATATTCTTACCATATATCAAAGTAATTTATTTTGTAAATATTTTATATAAAAGTTTTACTCTATCTTTCTTAGGTAAGTCTTAAAATATATTAAAAGTAGAATCTGCTATTATATTATTAATCTATTTATAAAAGCCATATTTTTAATACCCCTATACTCTTATTTTAAAATAACATATTCAAAGTGATAAGCATATAATTTTGTCATAAAATAAAATATTTTTAGAATATTTGTACTTCTATTTAATATTTTTATTGACAATACCTTTTTTATTTGTTAGGATATTGAAAAACAATGAAATATTTTAATAAAGCGATGTGTTAAAGAGGCCGCGGTTGTAAATAGTACTTTTACATAAGGAAAGGTGCAATCGCCGAAATACATAATGACTTAAAAAGTCTTGTGTGTTGGGACTATGCTGAATAAGTATAGTACTGTCAACAGAAATTTGCCCAATTTTCTGTTGGAGCACTTTCACATTGTGGGCGAAAGGACTTTGCATAACTATATGCATACAACAGCTAAGAGACCTTTTGCTCTTAGCTGTTTTTTTATTACACATTTTGAGAAAGTGGTGAAATAAAATCATGAAATTATTTGGTACAATGAAAGTTGATAACAATGGTATTTTAGAAATTGGTGGATGTAGCGTTCTAGATTTAAAAAGAGAATTTGGTACACCATTATATGTTATAGATGAAAATTTAGTAAGAAACACTTGTAGAGTTTTTAAAAATAATTTTTCACTGGATGGATTAAATACAGAAGTAATATACGCATCGAAAGCTTTTTTAAATATTGCAATGTGTAAACTTATAAATGAGGAAGGCTTAAGTATTGATGTTGTATCTGGTGGTGAACTTTATACAGCCTTAAAAGCTAATTTCCCTCCTGCAAGAATGTATATGCATGGTAACAATAAAACAGTACAAGAATTAACTTTAGCAGTAGAGTCAGGTGTAGGAAGAATCATAGTTGACAATAATCACGAAATTGATTTGTTAGAAGATATATGTAGATCGTTAAACAAAACTATGACAGTTTTACTAAGAATTAATCCCGGTATTGAAGCACATACACATGAATATATTCAGACTACTAAACATGATTCTAAATTTGGTGAATCTATATACAGTGACGAAATCTTAAATATAGTAAATAGATTATCTAATAGTAATTATCTAGACTTTAAAGGATTTCATTGTCACATTGGATCTCAAATATTTGAAGAAGAATCATTTTTCTTGGGAGCTTCTGCTATGATTGAATTTGCAGCTAAAATTAAAGATGAATGCAACTTTACTGTAGAAGAACTAAATTTAGGTGGAGGCTTTGGAGTTTATTACTCAAATGAAGATAAACCCATGAATTTAGAAAAGTTTTTAAAAGAACTTGCTATTCTAGTTAAATCGAAATCTAAAGATCTAGGACTAGAATCTCCTAAGTTTATGATAGAGCCAGGAAGATCAATAATTTCAAATGCTGGAACTACTCTATATGAAGTAGGAAGTACTAAGTCAACTTATGGAGGTAAAAACTATATCTTTATAGATGGCGGAATGACTGATAATCCACGTCCTGCTTTATATTCTGCAAAATACGAAGGTGCTATTGCAAATAAAATGAATAAAGAAAATGAAGTAAATTACACAATAGCAGGTAAATGTTGTGAATCTGGAGATATGATAATAAAAGATATTAAGCTTCCTAAGACTGAGTCTGGAGATATTGTTGCTGTCTTTAGTACAGGTGCTTATAACTATAGTATGGCAAGTAACTATAATAGACTTCCAAAACCACCAGTTTTATTTGTAAAGGATGGAAAGGCTAGAATAGTTGTAAAAAGAGAAACTTATGAAGATATTATAAGAAATGATGTATTCTAAAATGTACCTATATATAAAGGAGGACTTGAAGTGAGTACTGTAGTTCAAAAATATGGTGGCTCTTCTGTAGCAACCGTAGAAAAAATGAAAGAAATAGCAAAAAGACTAATTGCTCGAAAAGAAAAAGGCGATGATGTAGTCGTTGTAGTTTCTGCTATGGGCAAAACAACGAATGGTTTAATAGAAATGACAAAAGAAATTTCTTCTAATCCATGTAAAAGAGAAATGGATATGCTTTTATCAACTGGAGAACAAATATCTATTTCCTTACTTTCTATGATTTTAAAAGAATTCGGTTATGAATCTATATCTTTAACTGGATTTCAAGCAGGAATAAAAACAGAAGGTTCTCATACCAAGAATATTATACAAGATATAGATATTGAAAGAGTAAAAACTCACTTAAACGATGGTAAAATTGTTGTAGTTGCAGGATTTCAAGGTATAAATGAATCTGGAGATATAACTACTTTAGGTAGAGGTGGTTCAGATACTACAGCAGTTGCTATAGCAGCAAAACTTGGATGTTCATGTGAAATATATACAGATGTGGATGGAATATATGGTATAGATCCTAGAGTATATCCTGCTGCTAAAAAATTAGACTTTATAAGCTACGAAGAAATGATGGAAATGGCAAGTCTAGGTGCTAAAGTTATGGAAACAAGATCTGTTGAAATAGGTCATAAATATAATGTACCTATATATGTAGGATTAAATACTGGAAATGTAAAAGGAACTTATATAAAGGAGTATGATGACACTATGGAACAAAATTTGATTACGGGACTTACAGCTACTGATAATGTTTTAATGGTTACTTTAAATAACATACCTTATAATTCAAACAATATATCTAAAATATTCTGTAGATTAGCAGATGAAAATGTAAATATCGATATGATAAGCCAGACTTCTCCTTCTACTAAATATGTAAATGTTTCATTTACAACTTGCAAAGATGATGAGCCTAATATTGATAGAATAGTTAATGAACTAAAAAAAGATATGACTGAAATTGAGTATCTAAAAGAAAGTGATGTAACAAAAGTATCTGTAGTTGGTACAGGTATGAGAAATCAATCTGGTGTAGCAGCTAAAATATTTAAATTATTCTCAGACAATAATATAGAATTTAAGCAAGTCACTACATCTGAAATAAGCATATCATATACTATAAAGACAACTGATAAAGATAGAACTATAAGCACATTAGCTAAAGAATTAAATTTATAGTATTATACGAATGTACCTACTTACCTTAATGATGTATAATAGTTAATGTATAATTTAATTTTGGAGGAAGTTTTATGCTCAACTTTGAAAAGTTACAAGGCACAGGCAATGATTTTATAATCTTTAATGCCATCAAAGATAAGATACCTACTTATAGTGATTTAGCTATAAAAGTATGTGATAGGCACTTTGGAATAGGTGCTGATGGAATGATAATCGTAGATGAATCGGATATAGCTGATATAAAAATGATTTTTTATAATGCTGATGGTTCTGAAGCTCCAATGTGTGGAAATGGTATAAGATGCTTTGCTAAATACGTTTATGATAATAAAATAATTACGAAAACCTCTTTTAGTGTAGAAACTCTAGGAGGTATAATGAAACCTGAATTAGTAATATCTAATAACGAAGTGACTCATGTTAAAGTAAATATGGGGAGTCCTATATTTTCAACTACTGATTTTCCTATAAACACCACAGAAAAGGACTTTATAAATAAAGACTTAGAAATAGATGGTGTAAAATATAAAATTTCTTCCTTAATGATTGGAACTATTCATACTGTTATTAAGGTAAATAATCTGGAAGAAACAGAAGTAGAAAGAATAGGCCCACTAATAGAAAAACATCCTCTTTTCCCTCTTAAAACAAATGTTAATTTCTTTGAAATTGTTGATGAGGAAAATATAAACTTAAAAACTTGGGAAAGAGGTGCTGGATTGACTCTTGCTTGTGGCACTGGCGCTACAGCTACTGCAATAATAAGTTCTATCCTTTATAATACAACTAAAACTGTTAATATACATATTGATGGCGGGACTTTAAAGATAGAACAAACTGAAAATGATGTATACATGACAGGCCCAGCTAAGTCCATATGTAAGGGAGTATACAACTTTTAATAATAAAATAAATATTAATCTAAGAGGTGATTTATAATGAAAAAAGTTAATTTAGCTATAGTTGGTGCTACAGGAATGGTTGGTAATACATTTTTAAAGGTATTAGAAGAAAGAGATTTTCCTATAGAAAATTTATATCTTTTTGCTTCTGCTAAATCAAGTGGTTCTAAAGTGATTTTTAAAGGTACAGAATACACTGTTGAGGAATTAACAGAAAGTTCTTTTGATAGAGATATAGACATAGCATTATTCTCTGCTGGAGGAGATATAAGTAAAAAGTTTGCTCCAATAGCAAAAGAAAAAGGAGTTACAGTTGTAGACAATAGTAGTGCTTGGAGAATGGATAAAGATGTCCCACTAGTTGTACCTGAGGTAAATCCTGAAGATATTAGCTGGAATAATGGAATTATTGCTAATCCAAACTGTTCTACTATCCAAGTAGTTGTTCCATTAAAAGCGTTACATGAAGCTTTTAAAATAAAAAGAATAGTATATTCTACTTATCAAGCTGTTTCTGGTTCAGGAGTTAAAGGAATAGCTGATTTAGAGAATGGTACAACAAACAACTATCCTCATCCAATATCTTTTAACTGTCTTCCTCATATAGACTCATTCTTAGATAATGGATACACTAAAGAAGAAATTAAAATGATTGAAGAAACTAAGAAAATATTAAATGATTATGATTTAAAAATAACAGCTACAACTGTTAGAGTTCCTGTTAAAAATAGCCATGCTGTTTCAGTTAACCTAGAGTTCGAAAAACCATTTGAATTATCGGATGTATATGAAGTTCTAAAAAATGCTAAAGGTGTTATAGTTCAAGACGATCCTCAAAATACAGTATATCCAATGCAGATTACTGCTGACGGACATGATGAAGTTTTCGTTGGAAGAGTTAGAAGAGACTTTAGTATTGAAAATGGTTTAAACCTTTGGGTAGTTGCAGATAACATAAGAAAAGGAGCTGCTACTAACACTGTTCAAATAGCTGAATTACTAGTAAGTAAAATGTAACCTTTGTGTATTCTATAGTGTATTATAATTAAATGAACATTTTTTATTCTTTATGATTTTAGTTAGAAAATCTAAATATTTTGGGAGGTTTTATAATGAAACTATTTGAAGGTTCTGGTGTAGCTATTGTAACTCCTTTTTCTGATAAAGGTATAGACTTTAATAAGCTATCTGAATTAATAGAGTTTCATATAGAAAATCAGACAGATGCGATAATAATCTGTGGAACTACTGGTGAATCTTCTACAATGTCAGATGCAGAAAGAAGAGAAGCTATAAAATTTACAATAGAGAAAGTTAATGGTCGTATCCCTGTTATAGCTGGTACTGGAAGTAATAATACTAGTTATTCTATTGAACTTAGTAAATATGCTGAAGAGGTTGGTGCTGATGGATTATTAGTAGTAACTCCTTACTACAATAAGACTTCACAAAAAGGATTAAAAGAACATTTCTTAGCAATTGCTGATAGTGTAAATACACCTATTATATTATATAACGTACCTGGAAGAACAAGCGTAAATATATTACCTAAAACTGTAGCTGAACTTTCAAGTCATAAAAACATTAAAGCTATAAAAGAAGCTAGTGGAGATTTAAGTCAAGTTACTGAAATTGCTAGATTATGTCCTAAAGACTTTTATATATACTCTGGAAATGATGACATAGTAGTACCTACATTATCTGTAGGAGGTAAAGGAGTTATATCTGTTGTAGCAAATATTTTACCAAAAGAAACTCATGATATGGTTACAGCTTACTTAAACGGTGAAGTTGATAAGGCAAGAGAACTTCAATTAAAACTTAAAAACCTTGTAGACTGCTTATTCATAGAGCCTAACCCTATTCCTGTTAAAACAGCTATGAATCTAATGGGTATGCAAGTAGGTAGTTTAAGACTTCCTTTAACCTCAATGTCTGAAAGTAATCTTGAAATACTGTCTAACAGCATGAAAGACTATGGTTTATTATAAGGAGGTAATGTAATGTTAAAGTTAATCCTTTGTGGTTGTAATGGAAAGATGGGTCAAGTCATTACCCAAGTAGTAGATGAAAATAATAATTTTGAAATAGTTGCAGGAATAGACACATGGCTGGGTATAGATAACAAGTATCCAGTATATGAGGACATAAACAAGTTTTCTGGAGAAGCTGATGCTATAATTGATTTTTCTAATCCTGCCTCTCTTCCAAGCTTACTAAAATACTCTACTGAAAAGAAAGTCCCATTAGTAATTGCTTCAACAGGATACTCTAATGAGGAAATTGAAAGTATTAAAGAAGCTTCAAAAAATGTTCCTATACTATATTCAGGAAATATGTCTTTAGGAATAAATATTTTGATTAATTTAGTAAAAAAAGCTGCTTCAGCTTTAGAAGGGTTCGATATTGAAATAATTGAGAAGCATCATAATAAAAAAATAGATGCTCCAAGTGGTACAGCTTATATGATAGCTAATGCTATAAATGAAGAACTTAATAATTCTAAAAACTTTACATTTGGTAGAGAAGGAAACGATTCAAAAAGACAACCAGATGAAATAGGAATCCATGCTGTAAGAGGTGGAACTATAGTAGGTGAACATTCAGTTATATTTGCAGGACTAGATGAAATAGTTGAAATAAAGCATACAGCAATGTCTAAAAGAATCTTCGCTGTTGGTTCCGTAAATGCAGCAAAATTTATAGCTGATAAATCTCCTGGACTGTATAGTATGGATGACTTATTTAATGAAAATTAAAATCTATTAACTAATCTTTAAGGAGGTAATAAACAAATGAGTACAGAAATTAAACAACCTAATCTTAATGACCCTTATGAAATTGCAAAATTTATTAAAGAAGCTGAGAAGTCTACTCCAGTTAAACTTTTCGTTAAAGGAAGCTTAGAAGGTATAGATTTTTCAGGACTTAAAGTTTTCGGAGAAGGAAATTCGAGAATAGCTTTTGGTGAAAGTGACATTGTATCAAAACTTCTTGAAGGAAATAAAGATAAAATAGAAGATTTCCACATTGAATTCGACAGAAGAAATTCTGCAATCCCTCTTATAGATTCAAGAAATATAAAAGCAAGAATTGAGCCTGGAGCTATTATAAGAGATAGAGTTGTTATAGGTGAAAATGCTGTTATAATGATGGGCGCTGTTGTTAATATAGGTGCTGAAATTGGCGAAAACACTATGATTGATATGAATGCTGTTGTTGGTGCCAGAGGTACTATAGGTAAAAATGCTCATATTGGAGCAGGTGCAGTAGTTGCTGGTGTATTAGAACCACCTAGTAAAACTCCTGTTATAATTGAAGATGATGTACTTGTAGGAGCTAATGCAGTTATATTAGAAGGTGTTAGAGTTGGTAAAGGAGCTGTTGTTGCTGCTGGTTCAATTGTAACTCAAGATGTTCCTGCCAATTCAGTTGTTGCTGGTTCTCCTGCAAAGGTTATAAAAGAAAAAGATGAAAAAACTGCTGAAAAAACTAAATTATTAGATGATCTTAGAAAATAATACTTAATATAAAAAAGAAGCTATTTAAAATAGCTTCTTTTTTTAATATATTAAAATCTTTCTTTATCTTTAATTAATTTTTATTACTGGCAGTTATAGATCTTCTTTTAAAGGCTGGAATTATATACTTATATATAATGTATCCTGGATCTTTATTCTCCTTTATATTATTGCTTTCACAAGTGAATACCACTACCAATTCATTATTTGGATCACACATTATATAATGTCCTCCATATCCTAATGCAAAGAATAAATTAGAATCTTTTCTCTCCTTAGTCCACCAATGATATCCATAGTTCCCTATTCCATCTACCTTAACTTGTGATTTAGTAGATTCTTTAATCCAATCTTGAGATATAACTTGTTTATCCTTCCACTTTCCATCATTTAGATACAGTAGTCCCAACCTTGCCATATCTCTTGACTTTAGCATAAGTCCAAATCCACCTATATTTATTCCTTGAGGATCTTTACTCCATTGTTCTTTATTAGTCCATTGTATACTTCTTAAGCTATAAGTCTTATTTATTTTATTCACAGTATTTATCTCATCTATTCCTATTTCTCTGAATAAATATTTGTTAGCAAACTCTTCTGTTTTCATCCCACTAGCGATAGTAATAATATTAGACAGTATATGAGAAACTCCACTATTATATTGAAATACACCTATTTTTTCTTTATCAATAGGTACATTTAAAATAAATTCTATCCAGTTATTACTTTCATACATATTTTCAAGTAAAGGTTCATTTATATTATGACTTCCCCACTCAAATCCAGCAGTCATAGTAAGCAAATGTCGTATAGTTAAACTCTCATCTATATTATGTCTTGGGAAATAATCTATAATCCTCTCATTAATACCTTTTATAAATCCTTTGTCTATAACTATTCCTATTAAAGAAGATATTATACTCTTAGTTACAGAGTTTATAATATTTAAAGTATCTTTGTTACACCCATTGTAATAATCCTCTATTATTAAATATCCATCTTTTATTAATAAAAAGCTATTTATATTTTCTAGTTTCTTAACTTCATCCATAGCTAGTTTTATCTTTTCAAAATCTATATCAATTTCTTCTAATTGTTTTTTATCCCATTGACTTGTAGGAAAGTACTTCTCCCTCATTATAAATGGCTCCCTTTATTTATTTAATAATATATGAATTGTAGGTTCAGTAAAAACTTTTCTTGCTACTTCATATATTTTATCTCTTTCAATATGATTTAAGATATTTAAGTCATCTACAAAAGCATCAATTTTTTTATCTGTTAAACCCTGATGCAAAACATAGTTACACAATGAATCTGTATCTTCTAATATAGATGCTATTCCTGTTTTCATAACTTTTTTCATCAAAACTATATTTTTCTCATCTATGTTAATTTTATTTGTAATTATATTTTCTATACAATCTTCAATTATTCTTTTAGCTTCCCATATATCATCTTCACTAAGAGATGTATAGATATATAAAGTTTTTACATTGTCTGTGGCATCTAATTCAGAATATATCTCATAAGTCATTCCTTTTTCTTCTCTTAATGTTCTGAACAAAATCGAATTAGGACTTTCTCCTAATTTATAATTCAATATTTCTAAAGCTATTTCTTCTTCTCTAGATAAGTTATAGAATGTATATAAATATATCAAAGTACTTTGCTCTATATCTTTTTTGTATGAGATTTTTTCTGTACATATATTCTTTTCAATTATAATATCTTTTTTCGGTATCTCTCTTCTTTCCCAGTTACTAAAGTATCTTTCTATCATATTTTTTACTTCATCATGTTCATAAGAAGATATGACACTTATCACACAATTATTTGGAATATAGTAAGCATTATAAAACTCTAATAGTTGTTTTCTATCAAACTTTTTAATTCTTCTTTCAGTTCCAGCAATATCATATTTTAAAAAGCTCTTTTTAAAAGCTATATCATTTACTTTACTATAACTGTATTGTTCTACATCATCCATGCCATTTTTTATTTCTGACAGTATAACACTTCTTTCTTTTTCAATTTCTTCTTTAGGAAATGTAGAATTAATTATCATATCAGACAATGTTTCTGTAGATTTTTCTAATTCTTCCGCCAAAGCTGTTATACTAAAAACAGTAGTTGTATAAGTAGTATATGCATTGTATGATCCTCCACGATCTTCTAAAGCCTGATTTATTTCTTCGTTATTTTTATGTTTCGTACCCTTAAACAGCATATGTTCTATAAAGTGGCTTATACCTTTTTCATTTAAATTCTCATTTATAGATCCGACTTTAAGTCCGACTTGTATAGATGATATTTTAGTGTCCTTCTTTATTGTTATAAGTTTAAGTCCATTTTCAAATATATGCTCTTTTGCATCAAAGTATTGTTTATTCATATTTTTGCTCCTACATAATTTTAGTCATTCTTATTCATTATATATTAACCAATAGGAAAAGGAAACACATGTATCTACAATTACTTTTTTAACTAAAAAACTTTAGTAACTTAAATTTTTAATCTATCACAAAGTTGTGTTATTTTAATTAAATAAAAAGGCCCATATCATATTTAAGATAGATATAGACCTTTTTATTAATAATTTATTTTTGTTTATCTTAACCACCAAGATAAGCTTTTTTAATTTCCGTATTTCCCATTAAATCTTTTGAGTTACCTTCTAATACTATTTTTCCTGTTTCTAAAACATATGCTCTATGTGCTATAGATAGTGCCATATTAGCATTTTGTTCTACCAATAAAACTGTCATTCCAGCTTTATTTATTTCCTGTATTATATTGAATATCTCTTTTACTAATATAGGCGCTAATCCCATAGAAGGCTCGTCCATTAATATTATTTCCGGCTTAGACATAAGAGCTCTTCCTATAGCAAGCATTTGTTGTTCTCCTCCACTTAATGTTCCTGCTAATTGTTTTCTTCTTTCATAAAGTCTAGGAAACTTCTCATATGCATTTTTAAGTCCTTCATCAATTTGCTTTTTATCTTTAACTGAAAATCCACCTAATTCTAAGTTTTCTTCTACTGTCATTTGATAAAATACTCTTCTTCCTTCTGGGACATGAGCAAGTCCTTTTTGAACTATTTTATGAGGTTCTATAGTTGACAATTCCGTACCATTGTATTCAATAGTCCCTGATTTTGGCTTTAACATACCTGATAAAGATTGAAGAATAGTAGTTTTTCCTGCACCATTAGCTCCTATTAAAGTAACTATTTCTCCTTTTTTAACTTCAAAGCTAACTCCTTTTATTGCGTGTATCATTCCATAAAACACTTGTAAATCATTTACCTTTAACATACCTACACCTCCTATTCTCCTAGATAAGCACTTATAACATCTGGATTATTCTTAATTTCTTCAGGAGTCCCTTGTGCAAGAATTACACCATAGTTTAAAACAACTAGTCTCTCACAAATTCCCATAACTAAATTCATATCATGTTCTATTAAAAGTATAGATGTTTTAAATTTATCTCTTATAAAGTGTATTGTTTCCATCAGTTCTATAGTTTCTTGTGGGTTCATTCCTGCTGCTGGTTCATCTAACATTAATACTTTAGGATTAGTAGCAAGGGCTCTTGCTATTTCAAGCTTTCTTTGTTTACCATAAGGTAAGTTTTTAGCTGTTACATCTGCTAAATCTTCCATTTCAAATAAAGCTAAAAGCTCTCTTCCTTTTTTATCTATCTCTTTTTCTTCTCTCCAATAGCTTGGAAGTCTTAATACACCTGATAATATTCCGTACTTCATTTCTTTTTGAAATGCCGTTTTTACATTCTCTAAAACACTTAAATTTTCAAACAGTCTTATATTTTGAAATGTTCTTGCTACACCTTTTCCAACTATTTGATATGGTTTAGACCCAGTTACTTTTTTATCGTCTATTACTATATCTCCATTTGTAGGAAGATATACTCCTGTAAGCATATTAAATACTGTAGTCTTACCTGCACCATTTGGACCTATTAATCCTACAACTTCACTTTCATCTATAGTTAAACTAAAGTTATCAACTGCTCTTAGACCACCAAATGTAATTCCTATATTTTTAGCTTCTAATAATGGCATTTTTATTCACTCCCTCCAGCTTCTATTTTCCCTTTAGCACTTTGTTTTCTTCCTTTAATTAATTGATGTATAGAAAACTCTTTAGTCCCAAATAAGCCAGAAGGTTTAAACAGCATTGTAATGATTAACAAAATAGCATATATTAATAGTCTATAATCTGAAAAGTCTCTTAAAAGTTCTGGTAATAGTGTAAGGAATATTGCTGACACTATAGCTCCTGTTATACTTCCCATTCCACCTAAAACAACCATAACTAACATTTCAATTGAAAACATGAAGTCAAATTTCTTTGGATCTAATACAGTTTGATAGTGAGCAAAAAGTCCTCCTGCTATTCCTGCAAAGAACGCAGACATAGCAAATGTGAATATTTTATAAAATGCTGTTGGAACTCCAACTGCTTCTGCTGCTATTTCATTTTCCCTTATGGCAATAACACTTCTACCATGACGAGAATTAATAAACATAAATATAATTACGATTGTTAGTATAGTTACCCAATATACATTAGTAAAGTCAGATAATAGAGCTATTCCTTTTAATCCAACTGCCCCTCCTGTAATCTCAAGGTTAGTTATAATAACACGAATCATCTCTCCAAATCCTAAAGTTATGATTCCTAAGTAATCTCCCCTTAATCTTAAAGCAGGCATCCCTATTAAAAATCCAAATATAGCTGCTACTAATCCACCTATTATAATAGATACTATAAGCTGCATAACACTAGGAAGTTCCATATTCATACTAGCTAAAGCTGCAGTATATGCTCCAATCGCCATAAATCCCGCATGTCCCAATGTCAATTCTCCAAGAAATCCAGTAGTTAAGTTAAGACTAACTGCAAGTATTATGTTTATACCTGCCATAATAATGATTCCTTCATGGTATCCATTAATGACACCTGAGTTTATAGCCCCAAATAATATAAAATACAATATTAATATAATTCCAAAATTTATTCCATAATGTTTTAATTTCTGATTCACAATATTCACCTACACTTTCTCACGAGTGTTTTTACCAAGTATTCCTGCTGGTTTTATTAAAAGCACTAATATTAATATTCCGAATACAACCGCATCTGAAAGTTGACTAGATATATATGACTTAGTAAGACTCTCAGCCACTCCCATCATAACGCCACCTAACATAGCTCCAGGTATTATTCCTATACCTCCTAATACAGCTGCTACGAAGGCTTTAAGTCCTGGCATCATGCCCATATATGGTTCTATAATTGGATATGACATACTAAAAAGAATTCCTCCTACAGCTCCAAGTGCAGATCCTATAGCGAAAGTTGCTGATATAGTTCTATTAATATTAATTCCCATTAACAAAGCTGCTTGTTTGTCTTGTGAAACAGCTCTCATCGCTTTACCTGTTTTTGTTTTGTTTATAAAGAATTCTAATAATATCATCAATATAGCTGAAAGTACAATAGTTAAAATAGTTATGCCGTTGATCTTCAAGCTTCCTATACTTATTGCCTTTAATTTTAATACTGTTGGAAATGGTCTTGGATCTGGCTTAAATAAAATCATGAATAAGTTTTCAATAAATAAACTAACTGCAATTGCAGTAATAAGTGCAGATATACGAGGTGCTGATCTTAAAGGTTTATAAGCAAATCTTTCTATTGCAACACCAATTAATGCACAAAGTACTGTACTTATAATTATAACCAAAGGAATTGGCACACCTGCTCTTACTAAAAAATAGGCTAAAAATGCTCCTATCATTAAGATATCTCCATGTGCAAAGTTTATTAATTTTATGATTCCGTATACCATTGTATATCCTAAAGCTATCAATGCATATATACTTCCAACATGAAGTCCATTGATAAGCTGTTGTCCTAAATCCTCAAACATTATATCCCTTCTTTCTATATATAAATGTTTTTATACTATTTATTCTTCCATTTTTTTGACGTTATTCTATTTCTACATTCCAATATCTATAAACACATAATAGGAAACTATAGTTTTTCATCTAAAACTACAATTTCCTATCTTAGTTTATGTTTAGATAATAGAGACTTTATAGCTTGTTATTTATTATATCTGATTATAGTTAATCTAAATATTTATATTACTTTTTACCGGCTAATTCATATTGTCCATTAACCACTTTTATAACAGAAACTGGCTTAATTGGATTTCTATTTTCATCAAATTTAGTTTTTCCTGAAACTAGCTCTAAATCTGTATTTTTTAATGCCTCTACTACTTTTTTGCTATCTGTAGTTCCTGCTTTTTTAATAGCTTCCAATAAAGTAACTCCAGCATCATAACCTAAAGCAGCAAATGCATTTGGCAATTTGCCATTATATTCTTTTTTATAAGCTTCTACAAAATCTTTAACTACAGGATTTGGGTCATTAACAGCATAATGATTTGAGAAGTATCCACCTTCAACGGATTCTTTATCGATACCAACTACTCCATCCCATCCATCTCCACCTAAAAGTGTAGATTGAATTCCTACTTCTTTTGCTTGTTTCCCTATTAGAGCTACAGTATTATAATAATCTGGTACAAATAAAACATCTGCATTTTTACCTTTAACCTTAGTTAATATTGATTTATAATCCTTATCGTTAGCTGTGTATCCTTCATCTGCTACTACCTTTCCACCTGATTTTTCAAATGTTTCTTTGAACGCCTTAGCTAGTCCAACACCATAATCATTTCCTGGATCATACATTATAGCAGCTGTTTTAGCTTTCAAATCTTCAGTAGCATATTTCGCTATTTTACCTCCTTGGTAAGGATCTGTAAAACATGAACGGAAAATATTATTACCAGCTTCCGTAATCTCTCCTGCAGTACCTGTTGGAGTTATCATCGGAATTCCATCTTTAGCAGCTTTAGGTGCTATAGCTAAAGCATTTGAGCTAATTACAGCTCCTATTATTCCATCTACTCCATCATTGTTTACTAATTTATTGTAAGCATTGATAGCTTCATTATTATCTCCCTTATCATCATATACCTTTAGTTCTATTTTCTTTCCTAGTACTCCACCTTTTTCATTATACTGCTTAATAGCTAGCTTATAGCCTTCTTCAGTAGCTTTTCCATATACAGATACTTTTCCTGTTAATGGTGCTATTCCTCCAATTTTAATAGTATTTGAATCCGCTTTTTTCTTTCCACATCCTGCTAACATCCCACCTGCTAATACTAAGCTCATTCCTAGCGCTAGGACCTTTTTCATCTTAATCATTTTGAAACCCCTTTCAATTGATATATTTATCTAAGTTAGATATTTAAAAAGATTAAGTATTGCCACTTAATTTAACATTCTAAATTTTGCGACTTTTTAAACAGTTCAGTTTATTATATAAATTTCTCACAAAAAAATCAATTATAGATTTTATACAAATATGAAAATTCATTAGTATTTTAGTCATAAAACGACCTTTTATTTATTAATTGATCATCTTTTGACATTTTCTTATCTTTTATTGCTGATATTTTAATTAGTTTTTCGTAATTACTAGTTGTTTGTTTTTACCAAACATATCATAGAATAGAATACCAGTATATTTATACCAAGTCAAATGATGTATTTTAATAAGAACATGAGTCTTTATTTATTTGTATTTCAATAAATTTAAAATTTTACATAATAATGATAGCATCATAAGTAAATAATAAAAAGTAGATTTTAATTTAGATTCTATACTTTATATGTTTATGTTAATATTTACTTATGTAATATCCATTAATTTTTATTCTACATGCAAATTTATTAACTTAAGTTTATTCATATATAAAAAACAATTATAAAAAATTCAATTGTAAATTGAGAGGAGAATTTCTTAAATGTATTTCTTAACATTTAGATTTAATAACGAAGAAAAAATAGGAATATTAAATAGCTCTAAGACTGGAGTAATTATAATTGATGAAGTTTTCAAAAAGTTAAACAAAACAATCCCAGATTCTTTACATAGCTTAATTTTAGATTCAAGTGATAATACTTTGATAAATGATATAAAAAAATGTATTGAATTACACAGGTTTGATTCAATTTCATTAGATAATATTAAACTATGTCCACCAATTTCTTATCCAAATAGAGTATTTGGTGTAGGAAAAAACTATGTAAAGCACATAAAAGAAATAGGTGTACTTGGTGGCAATATAGGAGAACAACCTATATTCTTTTCTAAAATAGCAGATCCAGCTATTGGCGATGGTGATTTTATAAATATTCATAGTTCAGTAACAGAAAAGGTAGACTATGAAGCAGAGTTGGCTGTAGTAATAGGAAAAGATGGATCTAATATAAAAAGAGAAGAAGTTGAAAATTATATATTTGGATATACAATTGCTAACGATATAAGCTCTAGGGATTTACAAGCTAAACACGTACAATGGTTTAAAGGAAAAAATCTAGATACTTTTTGTTCAATAGGCCCTTATATAGTTTACAAAGACCTAATACCAATTCCAGTAGAATTAAACATATCTTCTAAGGTAAATGGAGAATTAAGGCAAAATTCAAATACAAAGAATATGTTGTTTGACATTTCTCATATAATAAGCACTCTATCTCAAGGATTTACATTAAAAGCTGGTGACATTATAATGACAGGCACACCAGAAGGAACAGGTGTAGGATTTGATCCACCTAAATTTTTAAAATCTGGAGATAAGATAGAATGTACCATAGAAAAGATAGGAACTTTAACTAATTTTGCTAAATAGTATGTAAAATAAGCTATTTAATTTACTAAAACACATAAAATATTTATAAACTCCATGTTTCTTTATTTCTCTATTTAATTATTAATCAAGCTATAAAATAAAAGGAATGTAGTATATACTACATTCCTTTTATTTTATTACATTATAAGTCAATTACAATTTTGTATAAATTCTTTAAATATATTCATCATATTGTTATAGTATAAAGCCATACATTCTGGATGCCATTGAACTCCTAGTACAAACTTTCTCTCTTTCATCTCTATAGCTTCAGCTATACCATCATTAGCCACTGCTGTAATACTTAAATTTTCTCCTAGATCTTTTATAGCTTGATGATGAAAACTATTCACAAATGCATTTTCTCCAAGTATTTTTCCTAATTTACTATTTTGAGATATGTTAACTTCATGACAGTATTCATGTCTTCTAGCATCTTGTTTATGCTTTAATGTCTCTCTTGGAACTTGACACAAGTCTTGATATAAACTTCCTCCACAAGCTACATTCAATAGCTGGTGACCTCTACATATAGCTAATAAAGGTTTATCAATATCTAAAGTAGCTTTAATCACTTGGATTTGATATTCATCTAAAGTAGTATTAACCCATCCTAATTTTTGATGTGGCTCTTCATTATAGTACATTGGATTAGCATCGAGTCCTCCACACATTAAAATTCCGTCACAAATACTTACTTGTTTTTTTATCATTTCATTATCATATACTAACGGAAGTATTATTGGTGTTCCTCCTGCTTCTTCTACACATCTAATATAATCTGTATTCACAAATATTTTTTCTACTGATTCATTCAACTTATTAATTGTATTAAAAGTACTTCCTGCTACACCGATTAATGGTTTTTTCATAAATCCCACCTCACAAATGTCAAATCCATATTCTATAGATAGCTTTTATTTATATCAGCTATTTTCATGTAAGTATCTTACAGCTATTGATGATAACATAGTTAAAGTAGTATCGAATACATCTTCATCAACTATAAATTTCGAAGTATGCAGTGGACAAGATTCTCCTGAACTTATGAAAAATAAGCATGCTGGTATTAGATGAGAATAGAATCCAAAATCTTCAGAAATAAGCATAGGTTCATTATTTATAAAAACTCTTTCCTTACCATATAAATCTGTACCTACTTTTTTTACTAATTCAAACATTTTCTTATTATTTATTACTGATGGATATCCAGCTTTAAATTTAACCTCACAATCTCCACCCATACTTTCAGCTATAGATTTTGATATGTCTTTAATTTTATCTTTTATAGTTTTTCTAGCATCCTGAGATATACATCTTATCATACCTCTTATTTGCACTAAATCAGGTATTATATTATGTGCGACTCCACCTTTAATTTTACCGATAGTAAATGTAGCTGGCTCAAAAGGACTAAGTTGTCTAGTTAAGATTGTTTGTAGAGCTGTTATAATGTGGGCCGATATTACTATCGCATCTGTACCTTGTTGTGGAGTAGATGTATGGGCCTTTTTTCCTTTTATTTTTAACATAAACCCATCTGAGTTAGCACTTATAGAACCATGGCCTATGTCTATTCTTCCTAAATCACCTGGTCCTATATGAATAGCAAATATAGCATCTACTTTGGGATTTTCCAGAACTCCTGCTTTTATAAGACGATTACCTCCACCACCAGTTTCTTCTCCTGGTTGAAAGATAAATTTTACATTCCCTCTTATTTCTTCTCTAAGCTCTGAAAGTATCATAGCTACCCCAAGCAGATTAGCTGTATGACAATCATGACCACAAGCATGCATAACTCCATCGTTTATAGACTTAAAGTCTAGTTCATTATCTTCTTGGATAGGTAACGCATCCATATCAGCCCTAAGTGCAACTGTTTTTCCTTTATATTTTCCTCTCAAAATCCCTACAACGCCTGTTTCTGCTATTTTAGTTGTTACCTCTATCCCAATCTCCTTTAACTTATTAGCAACTATTTGAGAAGTTCTTATCTCTTCAAATGCTAATTCAGGGTACATGTGTATACTTCTTCTTATTTCAATCACTTCTCGTTTATATTTATTAGCTAATTTCGATATCTTATCATAAATACTGTCATTCATTTTCTACCCCCTATATCATATTCATTAATATATTATCATATTAGTAATATCAACTGTTTGCTCTAAATATTTTTTATATAATTAACAACAAAATATGCTATAGGGATAACTTTCAAAATTAAATACTTATTTGTTATTGCGATTTACTAGAGCTTTTTCTATTCTTTCTAGTCCTTCTTTTAATACACTTCTAGGACATCCGAAATTTAGTCTTGCAAATCCATTACCTTTATTACCAAAAGTTGTCCCATCATTTAATCCTACTTTTGCTTCATTAATTAAGAAGTTTCTTAGTTCTTCTTGACTTTCAAATAATTCACTAAAGTCGAGCCAAGCTAAATATGTTCCTTCTGGCTTAACTACCTTTACCTGTGGTAGTCTTTCTTTTACAAAGTCTATAAGATAATCAACGTTATCTTCTAGATATATTAATAATTCTTCTAGCCACTCCTCACCATATTCATAAGCTGCTACTGAAGCTGGTATATTAAACACATTCCCAGGGCTTATACTAAGATTAGTTAAAATTCTAGAAATATCATTTTTAAACTCTTGATTTGGAACTATTACATACGAGAAAAATAGTCCTGGAACATTAAATGTCTTACTTGGAGCTGTAGCTACTATAATATTATCATAATATTCCTTGGAGAATGAAAGTAATGAGTTAAATTTTTTATTTTTATATATAATATCTCCATGAATTTCGTCAGAAAATATAATTATATTATTTTTAATACATATATCTATTACTCTTTGTAATTCTTCTCTATTCCAAACTCTACCTACTGGATTTTGAGGATTACATAGTACTAACATTTTAGCATTTCCAGATGATGCTTTTTTCTCTAGATCATCAAAATCTATTTCATATATTTCATTATTATTTATTAGTTCATTTTCAACTAATTTTCTATTGTTATTTGTAACTGAACTGAAGAATGGAGGATAAACAGGACTTTGTATTATTATTTCATCTCCTTCTTTAGTAAGAGCTTGAATAGCTGCACATAGTCCAGTTACTACTCCAGGAGTATTAATTATCCAGTTTACATCTAGATCATACCCATATCTCTTTTTTGACCACTTTATTATAGGCTCATAGTGTTCTGGTTCTATTATTGGATAACCATATATATTATGTTGCACTCTATTATTAAGAGCATCTACAACCTCCCTAGGTGGTGCAAAATCTGTATCAGCCACCCATAATGGAAGAACCTCTTTCGTTCCAAAATATCTGTCAAGTCCATCCCACTTGGATGAATAAGTTCCCTTTCTATCTATTATTTCATCAAAATTATATTTACTCATTATATTTACCTCCTTATTTATATCTCTTTCAAAGCATTTTCTAAGTCATTTATAAGATCATCTACATATTCTATACCTATTGATACCCTTATAAGCTCAGGATTAACTCCTGCCGTAAGTTGTTCTGATTCAGTAAGTTGCTGATGCGTAGTAGACGCTGGATGTATAATAAGTGACTTAGCATCACCTACATTTGCTAAATGTGAAAAAATCTTAACTGACTCAATCAATTTCTTCCCTGATTCATATCCACCTTTTACTCCAAATGTAAATATTGATCCTGCTCCTTTAGGAAGATATTTTTTAGCTAAAGTGTTATATTTACTTGATTTAAGACCTGGATATTTAACCCATTCTACTTTAGGGTGATTTTCCAAATATTCAGCTACTTTTTTAGCATTGTCTACATGTTTCTCCATTCTAAGAGATAATGTTTCTAACCCTTGTAATAATAAAAAGGCGTTGAATGGAGATAAACATGCTCCTATATCACTTAAAAGTGTGTTTCTTAATCTTGTTATATAAGCTGACTCACCAAATTCATTATAGAATGATATTCCCTTAAATCTAGGATCTGGTTCTACCATACCTGGAAATTTACCATTATCCCAATTGAATTTTCCTGAATCTATTACTATTCCTCCTATAGCTGTACCATGACCACCTATAAATTTTGTAGCTGAATGAACAACTATATCTGCACCAAATTCTATCGGTTTACACAGGTATGGTGTAGCAAAAGTATTGTCTACTATTAATGGTATATCATTTTTATGTGCGATTTCAGCCACTTTTTCTATATCTACAACATTTATTTCAGGATTTCCTATAGTCTCTATAAATACTGCTTTTGTCTTATCATTAATACTATTTTCTATTTCTTCAAAGTTATCTGGATTTACAAGTTTAACATTAACTCCTAAGTTCTTTAGAGTATGTGTAAAAAGTGTGTAAGTACCTCCATAAAGTGTAGATGCAGCAACTATTTCGTCACCATCTTTAGCTAAACTAAGTATAGAATAAGTAATTGCAGCCATCCCAGAAGAAGTCACTAATGATCCTACTCCACCTTCTAGTTCAGTTACCCTTCTTCCAAAAGTTTCTATAGTTGGATTTCTAGTTCTAGAATATATAAGCCCCGCTTTTTTCAAAGCAAATAAATCTGCTGCTTCCTGTGTATCTTCGAATAAATATGCTGCTGTTTGATATATAGGTACAGCTCTAGACTTTGTCTCGCTGTCAACATTTTGTCCCCCATGAACTTGAATAGTCTCAAATTTTAAACTACTTCCCATATTTAAACCTCCCCTAATTTTTATGTAATAAAAAAATCTTCCTCAGATAAAGTAGGAAGATTGTTCTTCTTTCTTATCTGCCAGGATATACCTGCTGGATGTAGCACCTTCAAGAAAAATATCTTGGGTTGCCGGGCTTCATAGGTCCAGTCCCTCAGCCACTCTCGATAAGAGATATATAATTGTTTTGTAAATAGTCAAATTGTTAAAAACTTAAATAAATTATAGCAACTAATATACTTTGATGTCAACTTATTATATTAAATTTTTTAAATTTCTATCGGAATTCTATGTTATCTTTTTTATATTGTCTATAGTTTCATCCTCTATACTATATCTAATGATATCAATAATATCATATCTCAATTTAAATATAACTCATTCTCTTTAATGGAAACATCTATATCTAAAATATTTATATATTAACTTTACGATTTTTCAATTTATAAATTTTTATTATATATGTATTAAAGAGATATTAATAACCTTAAACTATTAATAATCTATATTCTTTTCAAAATGCTGATAATCCTTAATATATTTCCACTCTCCTCCCCATATCCATCCTCTTTTCTTAAAAGCTAAGTATAATGCATCATCTTTTACTATCATTCCTTTTCTTACATTACTTCTATCTATATAATCTTTACTACTAATAGGAAGTATCTTATCTTTGTTTATATAGGGATTTTGTACTGGATTTATATCTATTGCTACTCCATAGGCATGTTTTGAAATATTGTTACTACCACTTGCTATATTTCTATAACAAAATGCAGAAGTATTATTATCTTCCATGGACAATTTATCATTAGCTTCATATTCGTCTATTATTTTTATCTTATCTATTGGATATTTTACATAGTACAGTTCTTTAAAAATATCTACTATTTCCTTGGAAACTTTATTGTGTACTACTAATTCTCCTTTATGTATCTTGTTATCAAATCCCCAATGTAAGACTTTTATATAACTAAGATCATCTAAACTTATATTATTATTTTCATGCCATGATAATCCTATCATTTTCTTTTTTATTTCTTCAGGTATAGATTGATATGTGAATTCTTCATCTATGGATTTATTCACCTTACGCTCCTTAACTTTTAACCTTTTTTCTACTTCATACTTATCTTTTCGATAAAGTTCTTTACCTTCATGATTTTTCTTTATACCTACATTTCCTTTTAATACAACACTAACTTCATAAGCAGCTAAAATTATTAAAGCTAATACAATGATTTTTATAAACTTATTTTTCATTATTAAAATCACCCTATTTATCACACATTATATTATCTTTATAAGAGTTTAATAATTAATATTAAACACATAATTTAAACACAAGGCTTAACATTTCTTTTCAAAATCTTATAAAACAATCTAGAAATAATTTTCTTAAAAAAGTTTATTTTACTGCTATAAAAATATATATTGTTTATCCATCCTTGATTTTCCCAGTATTCCTTATCTAAAGGAAATACATTCTCGGCTAATATTTTTTGTACTTGAAAAGTTATAAGTTGATTTAAGGAAGGTCTATAATCTCCTATTTCTCCTTTCAATGTATGTATAAACTTTTCAACTTCTTTATAATCTACTTTTTGATTTATTCTTGATATTTTTCTACCTATTGTACCTGTTACATTTGTTCCCCATTGAAGCATTATACTATTCATCACTTTAAATGTACTAGAAAGTCCTGAGGATGCTGTAGTAGCAACTAGTAAGACAGGTTTTCCTGGTATTCTAGGTCTATGAAACCACTCACATGTTCTGTCAAAGAAGGTTTTCAGTTTTCCACTTAAGTTATTCATATATACAGGAGTTGATATTATAATTCCATCACAGTTCTCTATCTTTTCTATAATTTTTATCATATCGTCATTTATACTACACATTCCTTTTAGAATACAAACTTCACATCCATAGCAATCTTTTATGTCATATTCATGTAAGTGTAAATATTCAACTTCTATATCTTTACCTTTGAAGATATCTTCAATACTTTTTAAAACTTTATATGTATTTTTCTTTCTGAAACTGCTATTTATAATTAAAACTTTTTTCATATAAGCTCCTCCAACTTTACACCCTTATAACTATATATAATAATTTACATTAAAAAAGTCCTGATTTCTTAAAGAAATCAGAACTTATAAATAACTAAATCTAAATAACTAAATTAATTTAAACCTATCCTTTATTTGTAAATATATGATAATAAGTACGCTTACAAACATTCCTCCCATAATTAGATCATTTAAAAAACTATTTATATTTGGAAAGATAAATGTATTTAAAACTAATAAACTGACAATATATAATTGTCCTGCAATGCTATACAGCTTCCTATCTCTTTTATAATCATATATTACACCTATATTTAGTATTATAAAAAAGGATATAATAAAAAATCCCATATGATCCCCCTCTTTACTATAACAGTAGCACTTATACTGTATAACTTTTTCATGCGTAATTATAATACCAATATTTTATAATTTGTTTTTATTTACATAATCATTATATGTTAAATTTATCCCTTTGTTAATAGCTTATATAAACAAATTTAATATATCTTGGCATTCAATTAAGTCTTTAATTTTTTCAAAGTTTCTTCTATTAATAATTTATATTTTGTGTTTTTTTCAATTTTTTCATAACAAAAAATTTTCATTTCATGTGTCAAATTTTCGTTCTCTAGGATATTTTTGTACTCTTCTATTTCCTTTGTAACTCTATTTAATCTATTTTCCCATTCTTTTATTAAATTCAAATTAATCAACTCACTTTAAAATTTCTATAATATTATTATAATAATCATTTATGTTTTCATACTAAAATTCTATTTACCTTTACAAATTTTTTATATTACATTATAATTGAGTTAATTTAATAAAAAGAAAGCTAGGGGAGCCATTTGGCTGAGAAGGTTTCAAACCTGACTCTTTGAACCTGATGTGGTTAGTACCATCGTAGGGAAGCTTATACATAATTTTCGTATAAAAATATTTAATTATTTTTTAATTGTATTTTTATTGAAATAAAAAGCTTACCTATTTTAGGTAGGCTTTTTTTATTGGATTAAAGGAGGTGACCAAATGCATATAAAGATAAATGGAAAAAATAAGTCTGTAAAGGATGATATAAGCATTTTAGACTTATTAACTTCTAATAACTTAAATCCAAATAATGTTGTTATAGAATACAATTACACTATTTTAGAAAGAGAAGAATGGCAAGATACCATATTAAAAGAAAATGATAATTTAGAAGTCTTAAGCTTTGTAGGAGGAGGTTAACGTATGAATGATGAGCTAATAATTGGAGATACAGAACTTAAAAGTAGATTGTTCATAGGTACAGGAAAGTATTCATCTGATTCTTTGATACCCAAAATACTAGAAAAGTCCAAGTGTGAAGTTGTTACAGTTGCTCTTAGAAGAATTGATCTAAGTTCTAAAGAAAATAATATTTTAAACTATATACCGAAAGATACCAAATTACTTCCAAATACATCTGGTGCAAGAAATGCAGATGAAGCTATTAGGATAGCTAGACTTGCTAAAGCATCAGGATGTGGAAATTGGATCAAGATTGAGATTATATCTGATAATAAATATCTTCTTCCAGATGGTTATGAAACTATTAAGGCTACTGAAATACTTGCTTCCGAAGGATTTATTGTACTTCCATATGTAAGTCCAGACTTAATGGTAGCTCGATCTCTTGTAAATGCAGGAGCATCTGCTGTTATGCCTCTTGGATCACCTATAGGATCAAATAGAGGTATTAAGACAAGAGAACTGATAAAAATTTTAATTGAAGAAATTCCTTTACCAATAATAGTTGATGCTGGCATTGGTAAACCATCTGATGCATGTGAAGCTATGGAAATGGGTGCTTCAGCTTGTCTTTTAAATACAGCTATTGCTACATCTAAGAATCCTATTTTAATGGCAGAAGCATTTGGTAAAGCAGTTGAGGCAGGAAGAAAAGCTTACTTAGCTGGTCTTGGAAATAAGAGTTATACTGCAAATGCCTCTTCTCCACTCACAGGCTTTCTAAACAAATAAACTTATAATTTAACATCAAAAAGAAGGTATGATAATGAGTTTCTACGATATTTACTCTAGATATAAAGATTTTGACATAGATAGTTTTTATAATAATATATCTGATAAAGATATAGAATTAATACTTCAAAAAGATATATTAAACGAAATAGACTTTTTAATGCTGCTTTCTCCAAAAGCAGAAAATTTTCTTGAACCTATAGCTCTTAAGGCTAATAGTCTAACTATCCAACATTTTGGTAAAACAATACTTTTATATACACCAATGTATCTAGCTAACTACTGCACAAATCAATGCCTATATTGTGGATTTAATACTAAAAATGATATTAAAAGAAAACAAATGTCTTTGGAAGAAGTAGAAGCTGAAGCAAAATACATTTCTTCTAAAGGTATAAAGCATATATTAATACTTACTGGAGATGCAAAAGATATATCTTCTGTAGAGTATATTAATAGTTGTGTCAATATCTTAAAGAAATATTTCAACTCTATTAGTATTGAAATATTTCCTTTAAATGAAGATGAATATTCAAAACTAATAAAATCAGGTGTAGATTCATTAACTATATATCAAGAAACATATAATGAGTACATTTATGATAAAGTTCATTTGAAAGGTCCTAAAAAAGACTATAGATATAGATTAGATGCTCCTGAAAGAGCGTGTAAATCTTATATAAACTCTGTAAATATAGGTGCTCTTTTAGGATTAGATTATTGGAGAAAAGAAGCATTTTTTACTGGACTTCATGCTAACTATCTTCAAAATAAATATCCTCATGTAGAAGTAAGTATATCTACACCTAGAATAAGACCACATGTTGGAGATTTTTCTCCTTATCACATAGTTAGTGATAAAAATATAGTACAGTTTATAGTTGCTTTAAGACTTTTTTTACCTAGATGTGGAGTTACTATTTCTACACGTGAAAGCGAAAACTTTAGGAATAATATACTTCCATTAGGTGTTACAAAAATGTCTACAGATTCTAACACCTCTGTTGGAGGTCACACCAATAAACAGAATCAAACCAATCAATTTAATATATGCGACACTAGAAACGTAGAAAAAATGATGGAAGATATAAAAACATTAGGTTATCAACCAATACTTAAAAACTGGGATATAATCTAAACAACTATGGCTGGTGAAAAATATGAATGAATTAGAGAAAACTTTAATAACTCAATTGGGGAAGAAAAATTTCAATAAAATACAATCTGTTACTATAGGTATAGCTGGAGCTGGTGGTCTCGGATCTAATTGTGATTTTAATCTAGTTAGAAGTGGATTTAAAAATTTTGTAATTGTAGACTTTGATATTGTAGAATCATCAAATTTAAATAGACAATTTTATTTTTATCATCAATTAGGAATGTTAAAAGTTCATGCTCTTAAAGAAAATCTATATCTAATAAATCCAGATATAAACTTAACAGTGTTAGATACAATTCTAACATCTGACAACATAGAAAAAATATTTTCCAACTGTAATATTATTGTAGAAGCCTTTGACAAAGCTAGCTGTAAAAAAATGATATCTGAAAAGTTTATGAATTCTAATAAGCTTTTAGCTTCTGCATCTGGACTTGCTGGTTGGGGAAAAAGTGATGATATAAAAACACATGTCATAAAAGATAACTTTTTTATTGTTGGAGACTTAGTATCTGAAGTATCTGATATTACTCCTCCTATTTCTCCAAGAGTAAATATAGTTGCAGCGAAACAAGCAAATATAGTCCTTGACTATATTATAAAAAATTTTTAAGGAAGTGTCTATATGAGAGATAAGGTTAAAGACTTTTTTAATAAAGAACTATATTGTATTACTTCTGAGGAACATTCTAAGGGGAGAAATAACATAGAAGTTGTTAAGGAGTTAATTGATGCAGGAGTCAAAATAATTCAATATCGAGAAAAAGATAAAAAAGCTTTATATAAATATAAAGAATGTAAAGAAATAAGGAAACTTACTAAAGAAGCTGATGTTATGTTTATAGTAAATGACAATATAGATATTGCTATTTCAGTAGGTGCTGACGGTGTTCATATAGGACAAGAAGATATGCCTATTGAAAAAGTAAGAGAGCTAGTTGGTAATGACATGATTATAGGTCTGTCTACACACTGTATAGAAGAAGCACATAATGCAGTATTAAGAGGTGCTGACTATATAGGAGTTGGTCCTATATTTTCAACTAATACCAAAAAAGATGCTTGTGCTCCTGTAGGTCTTAAATATTTAAATTCTGTTTCACAAAATATCAGTATTCCTTTTGTAGCTATAGGAGGAATAAAGAAACATAATATTATTGAAGTATTATCCAATGGTGCAAGTTGTGTAGCAATGATAAGTGAGATAGTAGGTGCAAATGATATAAAAGAACAAGTGAAAAATATTAAAAATATAATAACTGAAAGTTAATTTAATTTAGGGGGAAAATATAGTGAATTATACAACTCAAATGGATGCTGCTAGAAAAGGCTTAATAACAGATGAAATGAAGATAGTATCCAAAAAAGAAAATATTGATGTTAATGTACTTAGAAGTTTAATTGCTGAAGGAAAAATAGCTATACCTGCTAATAAAAATCACAAGAATCTAAATCCTGAAGGTATAGGTGAAGGTCTTAGAACTAAAATTAATGTAAACTTAGGAATATCAAAAGACTGCTATAATATTGATGCAGAAATGGAAAAAGTAAAAAAAGCTTTAGAACTAAAAGCTGAAGCTATAATGGATTTAAGCTCATATGGAAAAACAGAAGAATTTAGACGTAAACTCGTAGAAACTTCTACTGCTATGATTGGTACTGTTCCAATATATGATGCTGTAGGATTTTATGATAAAGAATTAAAAGATATAAGTGAGAAAGAATTTTTAGATGTAATTGAAAAACATGCTAAAGATGGTGTAGACTTTATGACTATCCATGCTGGAATTAACAAATCTACAGCTGAAAGATTCAAGAAAAACAAGAGACTTACTCATATAGTTTCTCGTGGTGGATCTTTAGTCTTTGCATGGATGGAGCTTAATGGTAAAGAAAATCCATTCTATGAATACTATGATGATATATTAGATATATGCGAGAAATATGATGTTACAATTAGTTTAGGAGATGCTTGTAGACCAGGAAGTATACATGATTCTACAGATGCTTCTCAAATAGAAGAACTAATAGTTCTAGGTGAACTAACTAAAAGAGCTTGGGAAAAAAATGTACAAGTTATGATTGAAGGACCTGGACATATGGCGTTAAATGAAATAGCAGGAAATATGATGCTCGAAAAAAGATTATGTCATGGTGCTCCATTCTATGTATTAGGACCTATTGTAACAGATATAGCTCCTGGTTATGATCACATTACAAGTGCTATTGGTGGTGCCATTGCAGCATCTAATGGTGCTGATTTCTTATGTTATGTTACTCCAGCAGAACACCTTAGACTTCCTAATTTAGATGATATGAAAGAAGGTATAATAGCTACAAGAATAGCTGCTCATGCTGCTGATATAGCTAAAGGTATAAAAGGTGCTAGAGATTGGGATAACGAAATGAGTAAAGCTAGGGCTGATCTTGATTGGAATAAAATGTTTGAATTAGCTATAGACCCTGAAAAAGCTAAAAAATATAGAGAAGAATCTATGCCAGAGCATGAAGATTCTTGTACTATGTGTGGTAAAATGTGTTCAATGAGAAATATGAAAAAGATTCTTAATGGAGAAGATATCAACATATTAAGAGACTAGTCAATAAAAATAGCACTTAACTTTAAAGTTAAGTGCTATTTTAAATTAACTTGAGCTTTCATACTAACTTTTCCATTCTCGATCATTAAATGCATATTTGATCCATCTTTATTAACCCAATGATAAGTGGCTGTATCTTTTCCTGAAATTTTTCCTGAAGCAAGTTTTTCCCCTTCTCCTAGTATTGAAATTACTTCTTTATAAGACATACCTTCTCTAACTTTGTTATACATATTTATAGTTATTTCTTTTCCTGTATGTCTTATATCAGATCCACTCTTTGTTATTAGATATACCTTATTATCTATAAACTTAATGAGTATTAGTTCACCATCTATCTTCCATTCATAGCTTTGTCCTTCCATTCCTGCTACACTGTTGGATATAGTTTCTATTCCATCTCCTAAAATAGCTCTAACTTCTTCATAACTCATCCCTTTTTTTATATCATCATATGGTTTCTCTATAGACAATGCATTAGTCATTCTAATTTGATTTTCATTCTCAATACTTTCTTCTATTTTTTTTGCCCCTTCACTACATCCATATAGTACTACAGCAAAAACAAGCACAATAACAACACTCAATATCTTTTTCAAAAGTTATACCCCCTTTAAGTCATTTAACTGCAAGAAAAATTATACTGCCTAGAATTAATTTTTACAAGATAAATATTTTGTGTATTCATTATTCATTAAATAAGCTATAAAAATGCTCACCCTACTATATATACGCTTTATTTATATTTTTATGACTAAAAATTTTCTCTAGCCATTAATTATTTCTCCACCATTTACATGTATAGTTTGACCTGTTATATAAGATGCTTCATCTGATGCTAAAAATACATAAGCTCCTGCTAATTCAACAGGCTGACCAGGTCTCTTCATTGGAGTGTCACTTCCAAATACACCTACTTTCTTCTCATCAAAAGAAGATGGAATCAAAGGAGTCCAAATAGGACCAGGTGCTACAGCATTCACCCTTATTCCTTTATCAATTAGAGTTAATGCTAAAGAACGAGTAAATGTAGTTAATGCTCCCTTAGTACAAGAATAATCTATTAAAGTTTCATGTCCTTTATAAGCTGTTATAGATGTTGTATTTATAATTGAAGAACCTGGTTGCATATATGGTAATGATAACTTTGTCATATAAAAAGGTCCAAAGATGTTTACTTCAAATGTCTTTTTAAAATCCTCTGAACTGATCTCCTCTAAGCTTTGTCTCTCATATTGAACTGCTGCATTGTTTACTAATATATCTATCTTTCCATATTTACTAATAACTCTATCTATAATTTGAACACAAAATTCTTCTTTAGAAATGTCACTTTCAAATATATTACATTGTCCTCCATCTTTTTCTATTATTCTTTTAGTTTCCTCTGCATCTTCTTTTTCATCGTAGTATATAATATTTACAATAGCTCCTTGTTCACTAAATGCACAAGAAATAGCTCTTCCTATTCCACTATCTCCACCAGTTATTATAGCTACTTTGTCTTTTAATTTTTGTGTAACCTTATTGTATGATTCATTTTTAAATATCGGTTTAGGCTCCATCAAATGTTCAAGTCCTGGATGACCACTTTGATGTTGACTAGGAATATTTTTAGGAAAATTAACGTTATTCATAATTCTACCTCCATTTTTTATACTTTTTTTATTATTTGAATTTTGTAGTTGTATTATGCTAATCTTTAGGAGAAAATTATAAATAACTAGATTAATTAACTTTTAGTGTGGTATATTTGTAGAAATTATCAAATTAACTTGTTATACTAAACTAAACTTTTATATTGAAATTATCGATTTTAAACTACTAAGCATTTAAAGTTAAAATAAATTTTTCAATTAATTTATTTTAATAATCTTTATATTTGTTAATACTTTATATTAATATAAGTAAAATATGAAAGGATTTTTTCTAATGCAACGTAAAAAAAAAAGTAATATTAAAACATCTAACCCTAATAATTTCATAAAGTGGAGATGGAAAAGACTATTCAAATCAAAAGATTTGTCATATAGAGTACCAGTAATAGAAAACTCATCTTTGGATCATATAATTAGTCCAAAAAAACAATGTCAAATAACATGGTTTGGACATTGTACTTTTTTAATTCAAATTAATGGTCTAAATATTATTACAGATCCAGTTTGGTCTAAATATATGGGAGTTGAAAAACGATTAACTGAAAATACTATATTTCCAGAAGACTTACCACAAATTGATGTAGTTTTAATATCTCATAATCATTATGATCACTTGAATTTTAAAACTTTAAAAAGACTAAATGGTAACCCTGCTTATATGCTTCCTAAAAGATTAGGTGATTTATTTAAGAAAAAATCTCTTTATAATATACAAGAATTTGAATGGTGGAATAATGATAGGCTAAATGATGTTAGTATAACATTCGTACCTGCTCAACATTGGTCTAAAAGAGGAATATTTGATACTAATAAGTCTCTATGGGGAGGATGGGTTATCAGTGACCTTAAGAACGATAAATCTATTTACTTTTCAGGTGATACCGGATATTTTGAAGAGTTTAGTAAAATAGGGAATAAATTTGATATAGAATATGCACTTCTTCCTATAGGATGTTATGAACCTGAATGGTTCATGAGTTATCAGCATATGAGTCCCGAAGATTCTGTAAGAGCTTTTAAAGACTTAAATGCAAGATATTTTGTCCCTATGCACTATGACTCCTATAGATTAGCTGATGACACTCCAAGAGATGCTATTGACAGATTATTTACAGCTTGGAAAGATAATAAACTTCCTAATGATAATCTAAAGGTATTAAAGATAGAAGAAACTTTATAATATCTCTTCCTTTGCTTTTTATATTAACTATATTTTTAAATATGTATTTGCTATATGATAAAACTTTTATGTAATAACTTATATAGTAGTCTTACTAATACTTAAATATATTAGTAAGACTACTTAAATAAGTTTAAATATTAAAAAAACTTAAATAAAAATTAATAGTATACTACAAATGCATCATAGCCTTTACTTTTTAGTTCATTTACCAGTCTATCTGCGTTATCTTTAACACTATATGCTCCTACTTGTACTTTATATAGACCATTAATTAAAACTACGAAGGCATCATATCCTTTGCTTTTCAATTCATTTACAAGATTGTCTGCATTAGCTCTAACACTATATGCTCCTACTTGTACTCTATATAGTTTACTTGGTGTTTCTTTATAAGGTATTCCAAGATAGCTTAAAATTCCTTTTGATATTGCTTTTGCTAAGTCATCTTGTCTATTTCTTAGTATGTTAGCATCTTCAGCATTGTCTATAAATGCTGTTTCTACTAAAGCTGCATTCATGTTTGTCTCTCTTAATACTGCAAAATTAGCTGTTTTAGTTCCTCTGTTTAAAGTATATACCTTATCAGCAATTATACTATTCTGAATAGAACTTGCTAATCTGGCTCCTGTTGTACTTCCTGGATAACTATATGTCTCTACTCCTTTAGCACTTCCATTAAAGGCGTTGCAATGAATTGAAATAAATAAATCAGTATTCAGATTGTTTGCCATTCTAGCCCTGTCTGAAAGTTCTAGAAATACATCTGTAGTTCTAGCATAATATACGCTTACTCCATGATCTTTAAGTACTTGTCCAATTTTTAATGTTACTGATAATGCTATGTCCTTTTCTTGTAATCCTTGTCCTACTGCTCCAGGGTCTTTACCCCCATGTCCTGCATCTAAAAATACTTTTGCCATAAGCAAAACCTCCTAATTTTTTATTTTTAAAAACAAAAGAGCCCTCTTGTTTATATACGAGTGCTCTTAAGTATTTGTAAGGCCTATTAAATTGTTAATGAAAAATCTTTTTCTTTATCTCCCTAACATCTTCTTTTACATCTTCAATTATGTTAAATTTATCAGAAAGCTCTTTTATTATCTCCTGATAATTGTTTTCTCTATTACTATTTTCTTTAAGAACATAAAATAGCATGAAAACAAATAACACTGCCCATATTCCCTGACTCAATGCAATTTTTATGATTTGTTGCTCCATATTACACCCCGTTTAAATTTTTTTAATCGTATATGTCGGATCTCCTGGAATGATGTGTACCAAACGTATTTCAGGATATAAATGAACTACATCAGATATTTTCCAATTACTTTCTAGTGTAGAATGGTTTGTTACCTTTTCTTCTATAATTAAACCACCATTATGATCAGGATAAAAATTACTGATCACTTGAAAATCTTTTAGCTGTTCATACTTATTCATTTTATATGTCGCTATTGTATTCATATCAGCATTTTTTTTTGTAATAGTATGCTTATCTGTTTGATAGTAGAAATAACCATGTTTGTCTATACGACGTGGAACATCTGAATAAGTTGCCAAATGGCTTATAGAGTATGTTCCTAGTTTATGTTTATAAAATGTTCCATCTCTTTCAAAAAATATATAATTATCATCTACATACATTATTCGATAATTTCTTTTATAGTAGTCGTTACCTATAATATAAGTAAAAACTTCATTAGAAGTTGATGCTCTTAATACCGTTAAATAGTTATCTCCTTCAAGTACAACTCCCCAATCGTCCCTCTTTCCTATTTTTTTTGTCAAATATACTTGTCCATTCTTTGCATATACACTTGTGACATTACAACTCATACTGCTATCTTCAATTCTTTTTTCCCATAGTTTTGTTTTACTTATAAGATCGATATAGCATACATTTGACCATGATTTTCTATTATAACTATCATAGACTAAATAAGAAAAACAAGCATATCTTCCATCATCTGTAACATAAAAAAAGTTAAGATCAGATTTACTAGAATAGGAAGTATATGAATATTCAATATCATTCATATAAAAATTAGTTCTTCCCTCAACTCTTTTGTATCTAAAATTATGAATTTTGCCATTACTATCCATTGTATATTTATTCTCATACCAATCACCTGTACCTACATAACCTTCACCTATCTTTATTCCAGTATTAATATCTCTTATATGATAACGTCTATCTGATTCATATAGTTTATAATAACATTCTCCTGGTTTTACACCTAATAAACTATATGGATTGTCTAATGGATTTTCTCCAGTATAAGCTAATGTTTTTATACCAAAAGAAGAATGATTTAAGTTGCTCGATGGTATAACTCCTTCTTCTATTATTATTTTATCTTTGGTAGGTACATTAAGTTCATATCCTAATTTTATGCTTTCTACTCCACTTTTCAATTCATTAAATGTAGGAACAGGTTCTTTTTTAGAAACATTCCCTTTCTTGCCAACAATAGCTGTTTCTAAAAGCAATTTTCCATTATTGGCAGATGTAAAAAGTTCATTTATAGCTTCTACTATGCTAGTTTTATTTGTTGTTTTCAACATTGTTTTATTCCCTATATCTATTTTATCAGCTTTTTTATTCCAATTATCTATATCTGTATCGCTAACAAATCTGTGCATATTATCTTCTACTATCATTGTTGCGTCATGTGTCTCAGGATGTACATATCTATTGGCTCCACTTTCTACTTCTGCTAATTTAGTTTTTTCTAATTGTGTAATATGAACTTTTGAATCTGTAATATGTCCTAATATTTGAGAACTAACTTCTTTTATCTCTCTATCAATTAGATTAGCATTATCATTCAAATCTTGAATATTAACATAGTCAGATTGATCAGGTAATTTCAGTTTCAAGTTAATAGTTTCTTTCATATTTGTTCACCACCTTTTGGATTTATTGTTCTAAATTGTTCCCAAGTTTTTGTAGTTAGATCATTCCATGTTAGGTTTGCGTCTTTTATCATTCCCCATGTAGCAAATCTAAACTTAAATCTATATCCTAAATGAGCAGGAATTATTTCATTTATCATGCTTTCAAAAGCTTTCATGTTCTTCGGTATTCCAATAGTTCCTACAAAATATATTTCAATATAATATCCATCAACATGCTCTATTATTTCAACTTCTCCACCACTAAAGGCTTCTGCTGTATTTTTTATCATTTGTTTTGTTGCAGTACCTGCTCCTCTAAGTTTAGCTTTAATTATTTCTCTTCTTTCCTCATAAGACAAACCCGGATTACTTTGTAATCCTAGTTCTTTTTCATAGACACTTAGTCCCCATGTTGCAGTATTAATAAAAAATTGCTTATATATATCTTCAATATAATAAGCAATTATTCCAAATTCTTTAGCTATACCATTTTGCAACTGAGTCATATACTTAGAGTTTAGATAATCTTTATGTGTGTACTTCATTAGATCTGGTACAAATTCATTGATTTTCTGTGATTCTACCATTACATCACCGCCAGATTAACAGAATTTATAATTGGAACTTCTTCTTCTCCAAGTACAATACTTTCCATTTTGTTGTTTAATTTTAAATCTTTATAATCTAATACTCCTTTTATATTAAAAAGAATATTTCCTATAGCTGCATAACTAATGTAGTTATCTTTAAAAGCCATATCTTTTCTGTAACTTTCAACTTCTTCTTTAAATTTGTTCAATACATCATTCATTTGATATCCTGGTGCTAATGTTACTATTGAATCAATATCTATATTTTGTGGAGTAGCACTTGTTACTGTTATTGTAGCTCCTATAGGTCTTACATCTTCTATATAGCTAAATACCTTTTGAACAAGTTCATCATCTGCTACCATTTTGTTCTGATTTACTATAACTATTTTTACTGTTCCATTTCCATTCCAAAGTGGTATGATTTTAGCATCTCCTACTCCTATTACTTCTTTAGCCCAGTTTTCATAGTGATGTCTATTTCCACTAGTTGCTGGAGTCCTAACTTTTGCATAGTATCTTTCTAATAGACTTTTATCACTTTCAGCATCATAACCATTTGTTACAGGATCAGGATTATTTACTGAGCTTAGTCCAGGTATAGAAATAGGGAAGAAGTTTATAGCACCAGTCGGAACATTCCCTACTGTTCCAGACTTTTCACACTGAACGTTGACATTCATGTATCCTTCTTCTCCTATAGCTTTATTTTCAAGAGAAATAAAGTTAACAGAGCTACTTCCTACAATGTCTCCCTTTTTTATTTCTGATCTTATATTTCCATGTATAACTACATTTGTAGTTGCCTTCGTTGCAGGCTTTCTTTCTATTCCTGTTCGTTCTTTCACTCTTTGTTCTAGTTCTGTTCCTTCTAGACTATCTACATCTAATTTACTTGCAATATAGCCAAGATTTATATATGTCTGTGCAAGTTCTATAGAAGTAGGACTTATTGCATCATAAGTCAATGTACCTTCAATCTTACTTATGCTATTGTCTATACGATCTAATATTCTCTGCTTTATGGCTTCTTCTGTTTGATTCTCAAACAACGATATCCACCTCCCCATATACAGTTTTTACAACAAATTCTAGGTACAAGTTATCTTTATCAAACTCTACTCTAAATTCAGATATTTCTTTAATATATGGATTTACAGTAAGTGCTTCTTCTACATATCTTTTTACTTCACTTTCTTTTGCTTTTCTAGAAAATGTACTACCTATTATACTTTCTAGTTCGTGTCCATAGTCCCAGCTATATGCTAGATATCTATATCTTTCTGTTTTCAATGCTTTATATATCCATACTTCTAAAGCTTTATTACCCTCTAATTTTTTTAGCTTTCCATCTAAAAGCAAAGGTATATTTTTTTCAAAATCCCATGCATACTCACAAAATAGTGGTAGTTCTTGATTTTTTATAATTCTATCTGTTGGTGGTTCTATAAAAGGAAAAATACTCATGCTCTCACCACCTTAGCTAATACTATAAAAGTCTGTCTATCATTAGATGGAACTATTGCAACTGTATCTCCTGTATTTAAAGGTTTTTCTTTTATTACATGTTCTCCTATTAAAATATTGCTAGTATCTATTTCTACTCCTGATACTTTTATTTTTAAAGGTGTAGATGAGCTCACTGTTGCTAATGTTAATGAAGGTGGATTGTCAATTGTGCCATGTTTTCTCATAAGGCCTAGCATTGTAGAATAAGGGTTATTCTTCATATTCGTCATCCACCTCCGTAGTTTCTTCTTTTTCTTCTTCCTGTGCTTCCATTTCATCCATGATGTTTTTAAAGTTTAATCCTAGACTCATGGTGTGTTGCCCATTTTCAAAAGTATGTGTATCATTATCAATATAAAAAAGTCCAACTAATCCAGTTGAACTATCTCTAATCTTAACAGCATTCCCTGCTATACAATCCATATATCCTAGTACCTCAACACTAGCTTCTCTTTCTATATCATTTAGCATATTTTTAGCTACTATATTAGGATCCTTTTCGTCTTCTTTTTGATATATTTCTTGCAAGAGTCCATAATTTTTTATCCATTCAGTATTACTAGAGTAGTTTATAACATTTCCTTTATCATCAGTTATAACAATTTGATTTATCATGTTTTCTATTGACTCTGAATACTGAGAACTCATGATATCTTCTCTACTATCTAACTCTTTCTTTGCAACAATAGTTCCTTTTTCTATGACATCTAGCTTTCCTTTATTTATTCTAGGCATATATTTTTTACCGTTTTGTTTTGAAGCATTAGTATAAGCCATCATTATTGTTTCATATCCTGTTTGTTGTAGTGCTAGAAGATTTTGATTTATTCTAGTTGGTACTATATTACCTGGAATTACTCCTAGATGATTACATACTGATCTTGTTATATCTTCTGCTGTAAGATTCTTATAGTTTTTAGCTAGTTTAGATTTTGTTAAATATACTAAAGGGTCATATGCTACTAAAGTTTTACTTTGACTATCCTTACTTTGATTAAAAATATATCCCCAAAATACTTCTTGTCCACTATCGTCTAACATTTGTAAGACTTCTATAACTCCTAATCCAAAGTTTATCTTAGGAAAAAAATGATCAGATGATGATGGTATAGTTATTTCTAACATTCTAGATACTTGACCTATATCTCCTGACCAAGTAATTCTTTCTACTATTTCTGTAATGTCTTTTTGTTCATTCTTATTACCATATATTATTCTCAACTATATCACCAACCTTGTCCCTATAGCTAACTTTTTAGGATCTTTAATGTTATTCTTTTGAGCTATTACGTTCCACTTGTTACCATTCCCATAGAACATTTTAGATATTGCCCAAAGAGTATCTCCTTTTTTAACAGTATAAGTTTTTGGTACTTCTTTTTCAGCAGGTCTTTTAGTTGTTTCATAATTATTTAGTTGATTCCCTATTTTTTGAGTGTTGATTTTAATAAATCTATACTCTTTCATTTCTAATGTAAAGTACACGTCTCCAGTTGCTTCTCTTTCACCATAAGTAAAGTTGTCTATAGTGACTGGTATATTTATATCTGTATCAGTTATAATTAATCTACAAGGCTTTCCTGATGATTTAAACATTTTTATCATTTCAATAAATTCATAAGGCTTATACTCTGGCACATACTGACAGAAGGTATAATGTTCATTAGGCCAGAAACTAGATATTGTTATAGTTGATAAGTTCTTCTTTCCTATTAAACTTATTTCTCCTATTTCGCTAATATCAACGCTTGTATTATTTAGACCTTCACTTATTTCAAATTCAGAAGGAGGAATAGGGAGTTGTAACTTATATTCATTATTATTAAAAGTTATCCAAAATTGCATATCTATCCCCCTTTATATTGTAGCTGCATTAAAACTAGCTTCTTTCAATTTATTTACTAATGCTGCAGCTATTCTATCTATATCAGCATTTTCTCTAACTGTTACTCCATTCATGTTTATACTTATCTGCATAGGTTTAAATCCGCTATTAAATGCTCGATTTTCTCTAGCAGTTAAAACTCTTTCCCCTTTGTGTAATTCTGCTGTATATCCATCAAAAGGTACATAACTTAATCCTCCTGCATGTTTTCCATTCTTTTTACCCTTTTTATTATCTTCATTTTTTCCATCATTTCCACCTGTTATATTATCAATTGCATTTTTAACAAGGTTTACAGTTCCTTTGATTGGATTTTTGAAAAAGTCCTTTAGTGCTTGCCATTTTTCCTTAATAGACTCTACAAATTCACTACACTTAATTTTAACATTTTCGAAAGTTTCTTTTATTCCATCTATTCTTTTCTTTATAAAATCTACTACTACCTTAGTTTTATCTCTAATTCCACCCCAGTTATTTTTCCAAGCTGTGTGTAATAAAATAGCAACTGCAATAATTGCTAAAATAACTGCTATAATAGGATTTGCTACTATAACTCTAAATACACTTTTCATAACTGTAATTATTCCTTTTCCTACAGTTTTAAAGGTCTTTAATAATCCTCTTAATGCTTTTCCTACAACTTTATTAAGTGAAGAAACAGCTTTTTTAATAGATGAAAAGGCTTTATTCACACCTTTTGCTAATGCTGAAGCTGGATTTTTAGAGCCTTTCATTCCCTTCTGAGAACCAGTTTTAACTCCTTTTTTACCTATACCTTTACTACTTTCTCTACATAAAATTCCCTTAGATTTACCTCTTGATTTTTTAGGGTTACAAATATCTTTTAAACTTTTTTTGCATTTGTTTCCTTTAAGACCCTTAGGTTTACAAATGTCTTTCAAGCTTTTTTTATTTTTATTCCCTTTAATGGCCTTATCTGCTATCTTACCTCCGCTAGTCTTATCTTTACTTGAAAAACCTAAAAAGTCTTTTACTTTCGAAAAAGTATCTTTGGCACCTTTCACCTTATCAGTTACATTTAATACACCGTCTAATATTCCAGGACCAAACTTTAGCCCTGCAAAGATACCAAGTGATGTTTTAGGATTTTCAGCCATAAGTTCTAATACTGGTTTTAGTGCATTAAATATTTCTTTAGCTGCATCAATAACTAACTTAGCACTTTTAGCAAATTCTACTACTGCATCTTTAGCTGTATTGAAAGCTTTTTCTATTTTTCCAGGATCGTCTATTAGACTTTGTAACCAATTAGTAAAACTACCTCCAGTTTCAGAGACTAGCTGGTTTATTTGATTTTTTATTACTTCAAATGCTTGAGAGTTTTGAAATTTATCTAATATTTCTTTTACAGATTTTAGTTGTTTCTTAAGATGGTCGAGCATTCCACCTTTTACTATCTCTCCACTTTTATCTATACCGCCTATTTCAAGTCCCATTCCACTTATTGTCTCTTTTATATTTCCAATTAGTCCTTCAGCAGAGTTAGCCTTTTTATCCATTGATCCACTATATTTTGCTTTTATTATTTTCTCAATTCCAGCCATGACTTGTTTTGGACTAGCATCTAGTGAACCATCTTTCTTCGTCTTTAATCCAGCTATATTTTTCCAATCTTTACTGGTAATATTAAATTCTTTAGCTTTCTTAACCCCTTCAGCAATATTACCTTTTTTGAATGTTCCTAACATATCAATAGTTTGGGAAAGTGATTTATCTGCTGATGTGGCAGCATCTCCTGCTACTTTAAAGTATTGTTGATAGTTCAACCCATATTTAGAAAATTGACTGATACTTTCAATCATTTCTTCTTTATTAAATGGTGTTTGCTTAGCCGTCTCAGAGGCCCATGCAAAATCCTTCTTACCTTGCTCTTCTCCACGTGACCCTTGTAATTTAAGCAACTGTTGTTCACCTTTCATAGCTGAACCAACTGTAAAATCAAATACTTTCTTAGTTTTTTCGCCAAAGATAATATCATGAGCTGATTTTTTAAAGTTAGTAATCTTATCTCTAACACTTTCTAACATTGTCTTAGTTTTATCAACTGCATTTAATACAATATTATGTGGCTTCTTTGTAACATTAGATAAGCTTTGTTCTACAGATTTTACTTTTTCCTTTGCTGTGTCATTAGCTGCTATGTTTATAACTTTATGTTGCTTAAAGCTTTCCATACTCTTTTTAATAGCATTAATTTGGATAACAGCTTCTTTATTATCAATCTTAATTTTAGCTTCCCATTTTTCACTAGATGTTCTTTTAATCATCTCTTTAGTTTTTATAACATTATCTTGAAAATCTTTAGTATTATTAATTGCCATTTTCATAGATGATATATAGCTACTAATATCAAGAGATATCTTGGCTTTAAGATTTTCTTCTGCCAATACTTCTCACCTCACTTTATGGCATGTATTTTCATATAGATAAATCATATTACATCTACAATAAATACAGGGATTTCTTTTCTTTCCATATCTTCTTGTTTCATATATTTTTCTTTTAGCTCTTCTTCTATAAAGGCTTTTAGTACAATTCTATCTCCTAGATTCATGTTCCAATATTCTGACGGCTTGTTAATTCTTTTTGTTTTAAACAAATAGTACATTATATTAACTTCACTGTCAGATTTTATGAGTTTTTTATTTCACTTACTGCATCCTTTCCAAATCCACATAAATCATTTATTATATTGTATAAACTAGTTATTTCTCCTGGTCTACACATTTTTTGAAGTAGTTCAGTAGGTGTATGAGCTTTGAAATGACTCATTAGTTCTTTAGATTTTAAGTTAGGTTCTTTAACTCCCTCTAATACTGTAAGAATCTGGATTTTATTTATATCAACATTATTTACTTCTCCATCTTCCATCTCTAATCCACTTTCCTGTATAGAGTTATATACTTCAACAGGTATAGCTTGAATAGTAAATATTACATCATTTTCAAATGAATCTGAAAGACTTTGTATTTTTACTTTTTTAGTTGGTATTTTTATTTTATCTACATCTGATTTTAGTAATAAATCCATAACATTACTCATAATATATCTCTCCTTTTATATCAGATTTTAAAATTCATTATTAAAGGGTAAAGCCAGATTTTACTCTGGCTCTACAACATCATAAATTTCATAATCAGAAAAAGTAAATGGTATAGTTTCTTCTAATATTTTCTTTGCTTCCCAGTTAGATAAAGTTACTTCATCAAATGTAGCATCCTTTATAGCTATTCTTTCTGCTCCATTTGCATCTGGGTCTTTAAGCTTAGAGATTATAGTACAAGATACTGAACGTCCTTCTTTTATTGCATTACCTAGTTTCATAATCATTCTAGAACTTACTTTGTTCATTTTTAAAGTTCCTTTTCCTTCAAAACCTGTAACTTTGAATTTTTTTCCCATAACTCCACACATTTTTACTTCTTCTTTAGTTAAATTTACTTTAGCTTCAAGTCCTGTAATTTCTGAAATATAGTCACCATCTAACCAAACTTCTCCCCAAGTTCCTGAAATAGTTTTTTGTGAATCATAAGCCATATTCTAGGCACCTCCTATATAGATACGTTAATACTAAAGTCTTCCATAGCGTCATTCCATTTTAAATTACTTCCTAGGAAAACTTTGTCTTTTGTATTTGCTTCTTTTAATTGTTGTTCATTCATACTATCAACATCTTCACCAATTTCTTTTAGGTATTGCTTTTGAACATCTAAGTCTATAAACACTCTATTGTAGTCTATAGAAGAACCATCTAATAATCCTTCTAATACAAGCTGATCGTTATATGCTTGTATAGCAGTGATTAAAATTATTTTACTATCATAGTTGTTAACATACTTTCCTAAATAATAATCAGCAACTGTTCTTTTTACATCATCATGCCACATATCACATTTGTCTACTATAAGTGTTTTCTTAAAGTCTTCTCCTTTTTCTTGAGTAGTTGTTACAAGTGAGTTTACCGCTCTTGCTATCTTAACTTTTTCTCCATCATTCATAAGAACAAGCTTTCCACTATCTATTGCTTTGTCAAATTCAGCTTTAGTTAAATGAGATACATCTTCTACTTCTGGAAGAACTTGATAAGTAGCACTCATATTTAAAGGTGTTCCTGCTAATATTCCTGCAATTCTCGAACAGTATTGAGCTGCTGTATAAACCTTGTCCTTAACTTTTATATCATCAGTAGCAAAGTTAATTACACCTTCACTATCTGCATTATCTGCATGAGGTAATACTGCTTTTACTTTTATATCTTTTTTATCTCTACAATCTTTTATCCAACTTGATATAGTAGTTACTTCTGCTTCTGCTATTTCTGGTATAACTAAATAATCAAATTTAGTAGTTTCTAGATAATTTAAAGCACTATCATAGCTAGTAGCATCATTTGGTACTACATAAGCTATAACCTTTCTAGGTGATTTAACTCCACCTCTTAATGCTAATTCTATTTGATTTCTATTTTCCAAAGTTAATGAACTAGGAATTTCTGATACTGATGTAATGCTTAAAGGATTCTCAGAAGATAATGTATCTTTTAGTATTAAAGCTACTATACCTCTTTCTCCTCTTTTGATTACATTTTGAGCTTTAGTTTTAAAAATTATATTAATTGAAGGTAAGCCCATTTATTACACTCCTTTCTATTTTGTCTGTTTTAAAATTACTTCTTTCGCTGTTTCTCCTTTTTCTTCAAAAGGAATTGTTTCTAAATAGTTTATTGTTATTTCAAAATGTAGTACATTTCCTATTCCATCATGTACAATCTTGTATTTAATATTTTCTAATTTTAACTTTCTGTCTTTCACCTCAATATAGCCTTGAAAAGCATTCTCCAATTCATCAGCTATCTTAAAAATTTCCTCACTATCATTAACATTTTTCGGGAAATACTGAATATCTACAGTAATCAATCTTGATTTTGTAGTCTTACTTTCTCTTGTAGTTGAAATAGGAATAAATTGTACAAAAAAAGCAGGCTCTTCAAATCCCTGCTGTATACTTTCGTCATATATATTTGTATTTGGGTATCTTTCACTTAGCTTTAAAATGAAAGAATCCCTTATATCATTAAAACTTAACATCTTACATTATTCCTCCATTATTTTTTATCCATTTTTGAAAATATGAAGGTAGTTGTTTATTCAGCTCTTCTACTGAAATTTTCACCATATGATAACCTGGAATATAGACTATACTTTTATCATCTGGACTTTTTCCCTTTTCTTGAGGCTTTCTATATCCATACTCAACATTAGTTGCATCTTTAACTTTTGTGAATATCTCTATATAGTATTTGTCACCATTTCTTACTAAGTTTCCAACTTTCCAGCTTTCTTTTAAGTCATTTGACTTTTCTTTAGCATTATTATCTACTGGAGTTCTTTCTTTAAGTTCCTTATATAGCTTCTTAGCCACATCTATCATGAAATTTTCTATTTCTATTGGAAATCTAGCTTGAAGGTTGTCTAGTTTTTCCGTCCATTTATCTAAGTTATTAATTTCAAAACTCATCTATAATCTTTCCTTTCTTTCTAAAGGAACTTCTAAATGAGTAGTATAGAAAAATGGTTCTCCTGCGAAATAGCTTCTTTTTATATCATTAAAGAATGTTATTTCTACTTTATCTCCACCTTGAATATCTACATTACTATCACAAACCATATCCACTAAATATTTAGCTATATTAGTTGTATCTGTTTGAGTAGTAGCAATAACTTCTCTTTTAGATATTTTACATTTTACATCTTGTGATTTTATTTCATCTTTGAATCCTATTGAACCATTTGCTTTTCTATATTTGACTTTACGAATTATTGTAGCTCTATCAAGATAAGTTTCTTCTAATAAATTTGCATCTTCACTCATTAAAAATCCACCTTTTAATTTTAATCAAATAAATAACCATCTGTTTCTTTTAGTTGCTTTACTTGTTGTTCTATCCATAATGGATCCTGATTATAAAGTTTGACATATTGTAGCTTTATTAGTTTCTTAACTAGTTCAGGATTTTTAGCCTTTGATTTAGCTATATATTCATTTAAGCTATTATCAAACTTTATTTCTCTTATCTTATTTTTATGTTTTTCCTTAAGTTTCTTATTTAACCTCTTTAGTATTTTAATTTCCCTTAATAGATCTTCATTTCTTTGTACTTCCTTAGATAAATGTATCAGTTCGTTATCTTTTTCTTTTAACTCACTTTTCAGTAGTTTTCTTTCTTCATTAATTGAATTAAATTTGTCTTTTGGTATCCAATCTCCATTGGATATCAATACTATTTTTTGTTTATTACCTAGTTTTTGTACCACGTGGCTATAAAGTTCTTTACCAAGTAATTCTTTCAAATGCATCATAACTTCCTCCTAAGTCTTACTTACCTTTTTTTACTGGTTGGCTCCAGCTACAATCTTGTTTCTTTATGCTCTAACAATACTAAAAAAGAGCAAGTTCAAATAAATAAGCGCCACATTGCGTGACGCTTTTGAAAAATTAGTAAATATTAATTTGTTAAGGGGAGTCCAGATTTTTAATAATATATTTCTATGATACTATTATAACTTTATATTTTTATAAAAATCTTCACTCTTTCTTCATTTTTTCATTCTCTTTTAATTTGTACTATTCTTAAATTAGAAAGCATGATTAGTAGAAAATTATTTTATTATTCCATTCTTCATTAAGTTTTATTTTTTATATCTTTAAGTTATCAATGAAGTCTTATAAATTTTTATTACATTTCCATGATATCATTATAATCTCATATTTCTAAAAAAATCTTCATTCTTTCTTCACAGTTTTAATTCATCATTAGTCTACATTTAATTTTTATATATAGTTTCTAATAATATTAATTTGTGAACTTAGCTTTGCTATTAATTTCAGTTATTAAAGAATCTTATATTTTTTTATATATTTTCATGATACCATTATAAACTTATATTCTTGAAAAAATCTTCATCATTTCTTCATTCTTTTATTTTCTACTATCTTTCTATAATAAGATTAGAAATAATATAAAGTGTTATTTTATTTTTCATTAAGTCTAATCTTTATATTTATTCTAGTTGTTAAAGATTTTTATATTTTTTAAATATATTTCCATGATACTATTATAAACTCATATTTTTGAAAAAATCTTCATTATTTCTTCACTTTTTTCATTTTCTTATTAATTTCTGCGGATTTCTTCATAGCCCAACTATCACTTATATGTAATTCAAGGCTTATTTGATTTAAGTTTTTACCTTCTATGAATTTTTTATATGCTATCTTATATTCTAAGCCTTCTAACTGATTAAGTTTATCTAGTATTTCTTCCTTGGTCTGCATTTTATCTTCTACAACTGCCTTTACTACTGCCATCTCATTTAATATTCTATAATTCCGTTCTATATATCTTTCTAAATCTATCTTATGTGTATGCTTTATTCTCTCTAATGCATAATGTTCTCTCTCTAAATCATTCAATCTCATTTGATAAATTTCTATTTCTCCTAATAAATCTCTATATGTTGATATTAGATGCATTTTTATCCCCCTTATTATACTTTTATCTATATATCTGTTTTGTTTGATTTGTATTTACGTCATTTAATAAGCAATCTAGATTTATTTCTAAAAAAGAAGCTAATTTGAATAAAGTATTTACACTAGGCATATATATTCCATTCTCTATTTCAGATATATAGTTTCGTGATATGCCTGTACTTTCTGATACTTTTAACTGTGTTAACTTCTTTTCAATTCTTCTCTTTTTTATGACTTCTCCTAAAATTCTTTTATTATCTTTTTTTCCCATGTTTACCCTCCTCTTCATATAATTGTATTGTATTTACGTCATTTAGTAAAAATTTAAATATATTCTTTTTCAACGATTATATTAAATTATTAAGTTTTTTATTGTAATTCCGTCAATTTATTCATTTTGACTTGTATTTACGTCGTTATTTGTTGTTTGTATTTTGTTATATGGTTTTATATAATAAATAATGTCGGAAATAACGACATATAAAATTAAAAGCTTGGAGGATAAAAATGTCTATAGGTAGAAATATAAAAAAGTATAGGAAAGAAAGAAAGTTAACTCAAAAAGATTTATCTAAAATGGCTAATATATCCCGCTCTTACTTGGCTGATGTTGAAAATGAAAGATACAATCCTAGTTTAATAGTTCTAAATGCTATAGCTGAATCACTTAATATAAATACTAGTCAATTATTAGATGGAGTAGACTCTAAAGAAAGTCCACAATTTGAAACCCCTGAAGAGGCTATGGAATTCATACTTAAACAACCTGCAATTATGGGTTTTGGTGGTTTCGACATAAACACAATGGATGATGACCAAATATTAGATTTTGCTAATGAATTATTAAGACAACTAAAACTTATAAGTTATAAATATAAGAAATGACATTGGAGGTATATGAATGAATTGGATTGACGATTACGTTTATGGTTTAATTGAATTTTTTAAAACAGATAATATATATGATCTCTATGATTATTTAGGAATACAAATAAATAAATTAGATAAAGACAATATTCTATTACTTGGTAATGATGGTCTATATCATAGAGATTTTCTGGATAAAGAAATAGTTTTTATAAGAAATGATTTGAGTATCGAATATGAAAAGTTTATACTAGCACATGAATTAGGTCATGCTATAATACATACTGATATTTATAATGCCGCTTTTAATAAAAGTCTAGTGAATAAAGGAAAAATAGAAAAACAAGCAAATTACTTTGCATTTAAGTTATTAAACATTAAATTTGACAGTGTAGAATTAGAAGGTTTTACACTTGACCAGATATCTCATGCTATCGGATTACCTACACGTGTATTGGATATTTTTTAAATATTTGTTATAACTATTAATCTTTATTTATATATCAAGTTATATTTGATTATTTTGATATGATTATAAAAAATCTTAAAAAAATTTTTAATTATATTATTGACAATTAATTATATATGTTGTATCATTCTTTCATAAGTTAATATTTTCTTTTTTATATTGAAAGGGAGTAGTATAAAATATAACGTCAACAGTTCGATTAGTTATCTAATCTGGTGTTATATACCACTTAAATTTGGTTACAAGACTTTTGATATAATTCTCAAAATACTGAGAGTTATATCAAAAGTCTTTTTTATTTTTATTATGAAAGGGGATATCTTGTGAAAGCATACTTTTCAAAAACTATTGAAGAAGTCATGAAAGAATTCAATGTAAGTAAAGGAGGAATCAGCGAATCTCAAGTTAAAAGTCATAGAGAAAAATATGGCTATAATGAATTAGCAGAAGTAAAGAAAAAAAGTGTTTTTAGAGTTTTCCTTGATCAGTTTAAGGACTTATTAGTAATTATATTATTAATAGCTGCTATAGTATCTATGACTACAGGCAGTACTGAAAGTACAATCGTTATTTTTGCAGTTATTGTTCTTAATGCTATATTAGGTACAGTCCAACATGTAAAAGCTGAACAGTCTTTAAATAGTTTAAAAGCTTTATCCTCTCCTATTGCGAAAGTAATAAGGGATAATCAAAAACATGAAATACTTTCTAAAGATGTTGTTCCTGGAGATATTTTAGTCTTAGAAGCAGGAGATTATGTTCCTGCTGATGGAAGAATAATAGAAAATTATTCACTTCAAGTTAATGAAAGCTCATTAACTGGTGAATCTGAGAGTGTAATAAAAACCTCAGAAACTATACTTAAAGATGAAGTAGCTCTCGGTGATCAAAAAAACATGGTATTTTCAGGTAGTCTTGTAACATACGGTAGGGCTCTTGTAATCGTAACTAATACTGGTATGAATACTGAGATAGGTAAAATAGCATCACTTATTGAAACTACTAAAGAAAAGAAAACTCCTCTTCAAGTAAGTTTAGATAACTTTGGTAAAAAGTTAGCTACTATTATTTTAATAATATCAGTTATAATCTTTTTATTGAATATGTATAGAGGAGTAAATATACTTGATTCGTTAATGTTTGCAGTTGCATTAGCTGTTGCAGCTATTCCTGAAGCTTTAAGCTCAATAGTAACTATAGTTCTTGCTATTGGAACTCAAAAAATGGCTCATGAAAATGCAATTGTGAAACAACTTAAAGCAGTTGAAAGTTTAGGATGTGTTTCTATAATATGCTCTGACAAAACAGGTACTCTTACACAAAACAAAATGAAAGTTAGAAAAATATATACAGACGATAAAATATTTAACTTTGATGAATTTGATTTAAATAATAAAATCCAAAACTTTTTAATGAATAGTTCTATATTATGTAATGACTCTTCAGTTGAAAATGGTACTGAAATAGGTGATCCAACAGAAGTAGCACTAGTTAATCTAGGTAAAAATTATTCATTAGATGAATTGGATATTAGAAAAAGTTATCCAAGAATTTCTGAAATACCATTTGATTCAGATAGAAAACTAATGAGTACTTCTCATGAAGTAGATGGAAAGTATATTATGCTTACAAAAGGAGCATTAGACGTACTTTTACCTAGAATAAAATATATAGCAACATCAGAAGGAATAAGTGAATTTACTTCTAAAGATAAAATATTAATTGAAAATGTAAACAGAGGTTTTTCTGAAAATGGCTTAAGAGTTTTAGCTTTTGCCTATAAAGAAATAAAAAAAGACCATATACTTTCATTAGATGATGAAAATGAATATACATTCTTAGGACTAATATCAATGATTGATCCTCCAAGAGAAGAGTCAACAAAAGCTGTTGAGGATTGTATAAATGCTGGTATTAAACCTATAATGATAACTGGTGACCATAAAATAACTGCTTCTGCAATTGCAAAGCAAATAGGTATTTTAAAATCTGGTGACGAAGCTTTAGAAGGAACAGAATTAGACAAGCTAAGTGATGAAGAGCTTAAAAATAAAGTTGAAAATGTATCTGTTTATGCCAGAGTTTCACCTGAACATAAAATAAGAATAGTAAGAGCTTGGCAAGAAAAAGGTAAAGTCGTTGCAATGACAGGTGATGGTGTTAATGATGCTCCTGCGCTAAAACAAGCAGATATAGGTATTGCAATGGGTATAACAGGAACTGAAGTATCAAAAGATGCATCATCAATGATATTAGCTGATGACAATTTTGCTACAATAGTTAAGTCTGTAGCTAACGGAAGAAATGTATATACAAACATAAAAAATTCCATTAAATTTTTACTTTCTGGAAATACAGCTGCAATTTTAGCAGTAATATATACTTCTTTAGCATCTTTACCAATACCTTTTGCACCTGTACACTTACTGTTCATAAACTTATTAACTGACAGTTTACCTGCTATTGCAATTGGACTTGAAAAGCCTAAAAATGATTTATTGAAAGAAAAACCAAGAAATATTAATGCTCCTATACTTTCAAAAAACTTCTTGAAAAAGATACTTAGTGAAGGTATATTAATTGCAATATTTACAATGTTAGCTTTCCATATTGGATTAAAAAGTGGTAGTGCAGGTGTTGCAAGTACAATGGCTTTTTCTACATTATGTCTTGGTAGATTATTTCATGGGTTTAACTGTAGAGGTGATAAATCTATATTCAAAATTGGAGTATTTTCAAATATATATAGCTGGATTGCATTTGGTATAGGATTAGTTCTACTTAACTTAGTTCTTATACTTGAACCGTTAAAAAATCTATTTGAAATTAGCAGTCTTAATTCTACTCAATTTGGATATATTTATCTTCTAGCTGTGTTACCTACAATTATAATTCAAGTATACAAAATTATATTTAAACAAGATTCAGCTTCTGATAGTAAAGAAATATCAGTAGGTGAAAACGCTTAGTAAATATATAAAAAAGTCCGTATATGTAAGTAGTTAAAAGTTACTTGCAATACGGACTTTTATTAATTAGATTTAAAGTTATATATTGACTTTATGTGTTTTATAATTTCAGCAGTATCTAGAATATTTTCTTTGATTTCATTAATAGATTTATAGGCCATTGGTGATTCATCTATAGTTTTTTCATTTACACATGTCGACCAAACTTCTTTCATACTTTCTTTATAGGCATCTATACTTATAATTTCTTTTGCTTTATTTCTACTGAATATTCTTCCTGCACCATGTGGAGCTGTGAAATTCCATTCTTTGTTTCCTTTCCCTATGCAAATCAAAGATCCCTCTTTCATATTTATAGGTATTAACAGCTTTTCATTTTTTTGTGCAGAAACTGCTCCCTTACGAAGTATTTTATTATCCATATCAATATAGTTATGTATTGTAGTAAAGCTATCTACATATGTCCAATTCATCTCTTTCATTATGATATCAGCAATAGCTTTTCTATTTAAAGTAGCATATGCTTGAGCTATCATCATATCATTTAAATAATCTTCCATATCTTTATCTTTTAGATACATGAGACCTTTAGGAATCTCAGTATTTTTTAGTTCAGTATGTTTCTTTATAGCTAGTTTTTGATAAAGCTCTGCTATTTGTTTACCTAGATATCTACTTCCACTATGAACAACTAAGTAAATATTTCCTTCTATATCCTTATCAAGTTCTATAAAATGATTTCCACCACCAAGTGTTCCTAAACTTAGTTTTACTCTTTTTATATTTATGTATTTTCTACAAACAAGATTTTCAAAGTTTATCAAATCTATGTATAGGTGTTCTTTCTTACGTGTATTAAATCCATGAGGTATGTTTTCTCTTATTATTTTATCTAGTTTTTCAAAATCTATTTCTTTCTCTTTTATTTGTACTGTGATCATACCACAACCTATATCTACACCAACTAAATTAGGTACTACCTTATCTGTTATTGTCATTGAGGTACCTATAGCACAGCCTTTACCAATATGAACATCTGGCATTATTCTAATCTTACAATCTTTAAAATCTTCTTGATTACAAATTTGAAGTATTTGATTAATAGCTTCTTCCTCTATATTATCTGTAAATACTTTAGCTGTATTATATTTCCCTTTTATTTCTAACATTATATTGTCTCCTTATTTCATTTGTAAAAAATAAATATAGTTATTTGTCTTTTATATCTCTTATATTTTTTAGTAATATAGACACTGTTCCATCTTGATTATTTAGAAATTCTACTTTATCTTTTCTCGTTAAATAAGATACTGGTAACTTAATTTCTATTCCATCATCAGTTACTAACCTTTGTTTTTTAGCAATCTTTTTACTTACATTATCACTAACTGTAATTGTTTTATCTGTTAATCCACTTTTCTCTATCTCTTCTACATATATATTTTGCATCTCTGGATTATTATCAAATACTTTTCCCTTTATCTCTTCTATGTCAACTGTATTAGAATCTTCAACACTTTCAACTATAATATTTTTAATTTCAGCAATTTTAGTAATATCTCCATCATAATGTTCCTTTATCACTCTCTTTGAAGCTTTATTTATTATATCCATCTTTTCTTTATCAGACATTATATATTCAGACTTCAATATTTTCTTAGAGAGATAATATTGTTTCTCTCCATCTATCTCATATTTTTTCTCTTTTAAAAGCATGGAATAGTCTTCTAAATTTATTATTACACATTCTTCTACTTTCTGATTTTCATTAGGTAAAGCTGTTTTTTGCTTAATTACTTTATTTATTCTTTTAGTTTCAAGTTCCTCAATATAGTGTATATATGATGTTTTATAAGTAAATATAAATAAACCTAGATATCTTACTCCATCTCTACTAAATAAGCTACATACTAAATCTGCCGAAGGTATATCTGGATTTTTTAGCATAGTATCATATAATAGTTCCCCGAATTTTTTAGAACAATATATAAATACATTATTATCTTCAAGAATATTATCACATAATTTTTTTACTATATTATTTTCATCTTCAAAATAAGCTTGTTTAAGATTAACATCTTCAAACACTCTATCAATGTGTTTTATCATGAATTCATTTATATCATCATCAAAAGGATGCTCTTCTTCTGATAGAACCGGTAATCCTAAACAGTTGTCTAAAATATGTAATATAAGCTTCTCAACAAAAACCTCTTTAGTTTCTGACATATTAATCTCCTTTTCAAAATTAATTTATTTAGTTGTATATTTTAATACTTAGAAATAAAATTATCATATTAATTACCCTAAATCAACATATAGTATATTTTATTTTTGTACAAAAATAAAAGCTTTGAAAATTAAATTGTATCAAAGCTTCTATCTACAGTTACTAATTCACATTATTAAATTTTTATATAACTATATGTACAAATATAACTATTGCTCTGGTTATTCTTCAAAAGCTTCTGCTAGAGCCTTCATATTCCCAGTTAAAGCATTTATTAAATCATCAGATGGTTCTATAACCCACTTGTCGTTTTTCTTCTCGAGTTTGATCTCTACATCCTTAGTAACTTTATCTAACTTTCCATTTAATTTATCTAGCATTTTTTCCTCTGCTAGTTTTTCCATAGCTTTTTCATCAGCATTTTCATCAAATGCCATTGTTAGTGCAGTTTGCATATATTCTGTTATTGTTTCTGTCAATGCATGGCCTATGTCATTTACTTCGAGTTTTACCTTAACTGAAGCTTTATTCTTCTCAATTTTTTCTTCTGTCACTTCGTATTTTACATCTGCAATTTTGTCTAAGATAACTTTACTTACTTTATCTGGCATTTCTGCATTAGAAGCATTTAATTTATCCTTAATACTTTCAGAATCATTAACAAAGGAATATACTTTTTCATAATTTTTACTTTTAAAAGTTTCTAAAAAATCTTTTACTGTTGCTGTAGGTTTTTCCTTATCACTACATCCTGATAAAGTAAAGACTGACAATATAAGTACTAAAAGTGCAGATAGTATTTTTGATAATTTTTTCATATTACTCCTCCTATAATTTTGTAATAAATATGTATAATACCATATTATTTATAACATAACACTATTACACTATACAAGAAATTTAATACAATTGCTAGATTAATATAATAATTTTATATTTTATTTTCCATTGAAACATAGTAGCAAATAATAAAGCTCTGAAAGTACGCCTTATTCTCAGAGCTTTTATAAAATAATTGATAATGTTTATCTCATTTATATGCTAAAAAGCTTTTGTTCTTTTTAATGAATATGCTAAAGGTAATGATACTATACCACCTGCAGCTATTTGAATAGCATTTCCTGGTATTGAAGTCACTGGAGATATCCAATTTCCATAAAGTATACCTTCTGTTACATAATATCCAACTATATACCCCATTATCCATCTAACAACAAAAGTAAATGGAGCCCACGCTACCCATCCTGAAAGAACATCAAATATTGTCATTCCTATTGCTCCAGAAATTGCACCCTTTTTCTTTCCGAAAACAATTGAAGATATAAAAAGCATACCAGTTCCTAGATGGATCAATCCTCCATTAATAGATATAGGTAATCTTATGTTTTAAATAATAAGATAATTTAAATTTTTAAATTAATTGCTTTATGCATTTTCTATAACCTTTTTCATCCATTTATTAGATAGTAACCTATATAATACAAATATAGATTTAAGGAATTCTTCTATATTTACAAAGAATATAACTCCATATATAGGAAGTTTAAGAACAAAGGCACCTATATATGCAAGAGGCACTCCTAAACACCACATAGTAAATGTTTCTGCAATCAATGGAACTTTTGTATCTCCTCCACCTCTTAAAGCCCCTACCATTATTATTGTATCAAATACAAATGATACAAATAGTATAGCTGCTGCATATAGTACTTTTATAGCATCACTACGTAGCCCCTCAGAGATGTTGAAAAAAGTTACAACATATTTTGCACTAAATGCCATTAATGCGGATAAAAATAATCCTAATATAACAGCAAGTACTGCAAATCTTCGTGCATACGTTTTAGCTTTTTCTTCATTACCAGCTCCTATTTCATTTCCTACCATAACTACTGCTGAATTAGATATTCCATAAACAGCTATTAAAAAGAAACTTTGAACAGTTGTATGGATATTTACAGCTGCTATAGCCTTATATCCCATTCTTGCATATATTGCGGCATATACTACAACACCTAATGCCCAAGTTATTTCTATTAAAACGGTATCTGAAACCGTTTTCAGCACTTTTAATAAAAAAGCTTTATTAAAACTAAAAAGCTCATTTAACTTTGCTGCTAATATACCTTTTTTACTGTATATATACGTTAAAAGTATAGTTGTCTCTAATATCCTTGCTATAACTGTAGCCATAGCAGCTCCTTTAACTCCCATAGCAGGAAATCCTAATTTACCAAATATCAATATATAGTTTAATATTATATTAGTTGTTACTGCTATAAAACTTGTCACCATAGGAACAGCAGTATTTCCTATACTTTTTGAAGCGTTTGCAAATGAAAAAGTTATCGCAGTAAATATATAACTTATACATACTACTTGAAAATACTCTTTACCAAGTAATACAACTTCTGTTTCTTTACTGAATAAACCCATAACATTCTCAGGAAATATCAATCCTGCAATCATAAATATAGCAGCATTGATAACTACCATACTAAGAGATATACCCAATACCTTCTTAATATTTTTGGTATCCTTAATACCTGAATATTGTGCTATAAAAACTCCACATCCTGCTGTTATTCCTACAATTATAAAGTTGAATAGAAAGAAAATTTGATTTACTATACCTACTGATGCAAGTTCCAATTCTCCTAATCTTCCAACCATAATTGTATCTACCATATTCAAAGATGAAGTTATCAAGTTCTGTACGAATATAGGTAGCGCCAGCTTAGAGAGTGTCTTATAAAACTCTCTGTCATTAAATGTAAAGTTCACCAGACTTTTGAGCACAACAAAAACCCCCTTTTTAATAATAATTAATTTTTTGTTATATCACCCGTATATATTTTATCACATACAAAATTTTATTACCTACTATACACATAGATTATTGTAGTATATCAATAAATACCTATTATTTTCTAGAAAAATCCATGTTTTTTACAAATATAGTTAACATATTATTATGTTTTCAATATATATGGCAAATAAAAAAGCTCATTAATATGAGCTTTTTTCGTATAATTTATCCTAGCTTTCTTCAATTATAACTATAGCATTTTTTATAATTACTCTCTTTCCATCTATATCAAACTTTGTAGTTCCATCATCTTTATTTTCTATATCTATTTTACCTTTATATTCTTTAATTAGTTTTCCATCATTACTATACACTTGTACTGTTCTCTCTAGTCCACCAGTCCAATTCGATTTAAAATCCTTTACACTTCTCTTAGTATCTTCAGTACAAGCAGATAATGATATCAAAGATATTCCTAATATAGCGGCTAATAGTATCTTTTTTATTTTCATATAACACGCTCCTTATAATTTATGTTTTTTAATTTATCTAATATCATCTTTATTATCAATACTCAGCCTATGTAACAATAATTTTAATTAAATTATTTAAAATTATTTTCTACGATCTGCATATATTATAAACATTCACTTATATCAATCATGCTACCTTGCTTAAATTTATCGCTATGTAATAAATCAGTTATAGCACCTGCCACGATTTCCGTTGATAGCAGTTTTCCTTTTTCCTTAAAGTCAATGAATCTCTGTAGCTGTATAAAGTCTTCTTCTTTTGAAGATCTTATTTCTTTCTGCATATTTGTATCCATAATACCTGGAGTAAAGGAAACTATTTTTACAGGATGGTCCTTATTTTCTTCCTCTAGTGCTATACATTTAGTAAACATATCTATTCCTGCTTTCGAAGTACAATAACATCCCCATCCATGATATGCCTTTTCACTTGCACCAGAAGATATATTTATTACTCTTTTTTCTACTTCAAGTTCCTTTGTATATTTCATAAAAAAAGATGTTATCAACATAAGTGAAGTCAAGTTAACATTTATATTTCTTATAATATCATACTTTTCGCATTTCTCAATTGGCTTTATCGGAGAAACTGTTCCTGCATTATTTATTAGATAAACTCCTTCAGCTTTTGAAGTTTCAATCTTATCAAAAACATTTTTCATTAAAGTATCTATATTGTCTGTATCATTTAAATCATATTCAAAATAATCTAGATTTATATCTTTTTCTTTTGCTTCTTCAATTAAAGATGTATTTTTCTTTCTAGATATACAAATGATGTGATTATCCTTTTTAAATGATTTTTTTGCTAATGACTCTCCTAATCCTCGTGATGTTCCTGTTATTATAATATATTTCATAAAACTCTCCTTTTCCTTGATATATCATCTATAACTTATGGTTAAATATTAGTTATATCATATCATAAAAGTTCACGTTAATCTTAACTATTGTTTTCTAATAAAACAAAATTAAAGACTCAATGACATATTAATTTGTTTTTTTAATGTCAATGAGTCTCTTTAATAATAAAGTATTATTTACTACTAATAATCTTATTATATCTTAATCTAAATGTAGGGTACTTTTTTAGCACATCATTTTACTTCTTTGAATATTATAATTAATTATTTCCTGATATTCATAACTTCTTTTAAATAATTCTTCGTGAGTTCCAATATCTTTTATTCTTCCTTGTTTCAATACAATAATTTTATCTAATCTCTTTAATATTTCTAAATTATGAGTTGCCACAATGACAGTTTTATCTTTAAATTCATTTATTAAAATCTCATTAAAATGTAGAAATGATTTGGAATCATAGTTAAAAGTAGTTTCATCTAATAGCAATACGCTAAAGTTTTTCATAAGTCCCCTAGCTATAGCAATATTTTGCTTTTGAATATTAGATAATGTGTTACCATGGCTTCCAACTTTAGTATTATAACTCTTAGGCATTTTAGATATAAAATCGTACACTCCACTTTTTTTAGCTACATTCCTAATCTTATTTTCATCAGCTTTTAAATTAAGTGTTATATTCTCCATTATAGTTTTATCAAATAAATGTATATCTTGAGAAACAAATGAAATAAGATTCCTATACTCTTTTAACTTTATATCATTTATGTTAGTTCTATCTAGAAATATATTTCCACTATCTGGTTTCACAAATCTTAAAATAATATTTAGTATAACAGATTTAGACTCACCATTTGGACATATTATTGCAACTTTTTCACCACTATTAATAGTAAAATTAACCCTATCTAATGCTAATTGTCCATTTTTATAGCAAACTGTGACATTTCTAAATTTTATCTTTCCTTCTATATTATCAGTATTTAAATTTAATAACTTTCCTTTTTCTTTTTCATCTGTTTCACATTCTATTTCAAAAAACTCAAACAATCTTTTGGCAGAAGGAATTATATTTGAAAACTCATTACCTATGTTTGATATCGTGGAAATCGGTTTCATAACATAAAAAACATAAATTACGAAAGCAAATAAATCCCCTATAGATAATTTAGATTGTATAATCATATAAGTTCCTAATATGTATATCAAACATACTGCCCATTTTGTTAATATTACTTCTTGTAATTCGTTAGCCTTATTTAATGAAGCCAACTTAATATTAACTTTAATAATATTTCTTTGTTTTCTTATAAACTCTCCTATTTTTATTCTGTCGGTACCAAAAAGCTTTATATCCTTAATTCCATTTATAGTGTCTTCATACCATGATGAATACTCTTTATTATAATCTATATAGTCTTCAACTAATTTTTTCTTTCTCATAGCAAAATATCTCATAAAGGAGTATCTTATAGGAATAATTAATATAATAATAAGAGATAATCTCCAATCAATTAGAGTTAATCCTAAGAAGCCTCCTATCATTTTAAATATTTGACTTATTGTAAAAAGTATTCCTTGATCTGAAACTTTAGAGATATTATTTATATCAATATTTATATTATTCATTTCTTCTGTAAAGTCAATTTTACGAAAAAAACTAACTTTCAGCTTTAAAAGATGTTTAAATACCATTCTATGTAAATCATATGTAATGACAGATGCTAGATAAGATCTATATCTAGTTCCTATAAATCCAACACTCATGTCTATAAGAGTTAATAATAATGTTATAATTGAAAGCTTAGCAACAATACCTAGATTCTTCTCTAATATTCCAACATCCATAATTTGCTTACTGATCAATGGATATAAAATGCTTATCACAGAAGATATAGTTACGCATGTTATTATTAAAGCTAATTTTGTTTTATAAGGTTTATATAACAATAATATTCTTTTTATAACATGTTTATTTTCTTTTAAAAGATTCAATATTATTTATAACACCCCTCTTTATAATTTTCTAAGTAATGATATTATCTTTCGTATTATAATACCATATCTTCTATTTTTTTACAATATATGTTTTTTCAATATCATTAAAGCTGTTAAATCTATATTTTTTGACCTTTCCAACAATTATAATCTAAATTTAAAACATAATATAAGATAATCTGTCTATTATAATAATACCATATAAAAAAACTGTAAGCATAGACTAAGACTATACTTACAGTTTTTTTATATGTTATTTACTTAAGGTTTTGAATCGATCAATTGGAACAGGTTCACTACCATCTACTGTTACTTCTACAACTAATGGTTTTTGTCTCATTGTTACTTTATCTTTTAATTTGTTCAAATCATCTATATCACTTATTTGAATAGACTCTATTCCCAAATTATTACAAAGTGTTGATATATCTATTCTATCGTGTGAAAACTTATCTATACTTCTACCAAATAGTACTTGATGGCCTCTATCTACATATCCGTATTTAGCATTATTTATAATAAAGTATATAATTGGTAGATTATATTCTTTAGCTGTTATTACTTCAAAACCATTCATAAAAAAAGAACCATCACCTACAAATGCTGCTACTGTCATATCTGGATTTGCTTTTTGTACACCTATAGATCCACATATTCCGGTTCCCATGCATCCATAATTTAAATTTGACTCAAAATCTGCTTCTTCATTTATTTTTAAATATTTATATAAATAATTTATACTTTCACCTATATCTGATACATAAAATGTGCTTTTAGGAAGTATATCTGTGATGTTTTCTACTAAAAGTCTTAAAGATAGTCCGGTATGATCTAATACATAGTCATTATTTATTTTCTCTATTCTCTCTTCTTCATATTCTTTTCTGTCAATTTTCCTATTTATATAGTCTATAGCATATTTCAAATCACTTACACAAAATAATCCTTCTTGAAATACCCTTCCTAACACATCTTTATCATAATCTATATGTATTAATCTTCTTTTCTCTATTAGTTTTTTATTGTAGTTTCTAGTAGATGATTCCCCTAAGCTTGTTCCTAGAGCTATTATACATTCTCCGTAGTCGCTATCTACTACTTCATTAGCTAGATCCGAACCTGCAAAACCATAATTACCTAGATTCAGTTCAAAATCTCCTTTTATAACTCCTTTGCCATTAGGTGTGGTTATTGTTTTAAAACCAGTTAATCTACTTAGTCTTTTTACTTCTTCTCCTAATCCTCTACATCCACTGCCTACTAAAATAATTCCTGTATTTACTTTATTTATATATTCAATAATATTATCCAAACCATCTACATCATTACTAATACATCCACCTATAGCTAACTCAGGTAAATCATCATTAAATTCTTCTAATTGTATATCTAAAGGAATACTTATATGAACTGGTCCATAAGGAGGTGTCTTTGCAATAGTTATTGCTTTATGTAACTCATTAAATACATCTTCTTTTCTTAATATTGTCTTACTATACTTTGTTATATGTGATAATGTTTCAGAAAGATCCAATCCTTGTATTGCACCTAAGTTTCTTTGACTTAATTTCACTGTACCTGATATTACAAGTACTGGTGATTTAGAACTCATAGCTTCTGCAATACCATTTAATCCGTTAGCTAGTCCTACTGCTCCTGCAATTAAACACACTCCTAAATCTTTAGTTATACTAGCATATTTAGTAGCACTGAATGAGGCCCCCGCCTCATTTCTAGTTATTATATACTCTATGTCTTCATCATTAAAAGCATCTACTAGTGGACTAATTGTACCTGATGGTATACCATATATAGTTTTTACTTCATTGCTTTTTAAATATTTCATGATCCCCCTTGCTATGTTCACTTTAAATCCCCCTTGCTGATAATCTCCCAGATGTATGAACGTCTAAAAATTTATTAATTGCACTACAACATTTTTCTATTTCTTGTGCTGTAAACTCCTTTAATTCTCCTATTGAAGCAAGAACAACTGTATATTTAACTTCTTTACTCTTATCCTTTATAGGTATAAGTAAAATACTTTCTATATTAAAAAACAAAAATTCTTTTGATGAATTTTTATATTCTCTTACATTATTTATGTAGAATAATTCTCCTTCACCAACTACTCTTTCTAAAACATAATCCCCTTCTACTTTTACTTTAAATTCACTATGTTTACTTTTCCATTCTTCATTACTTAGTTTTTTAGTCTGTGTTTTATATATAGGATATATCTTGCCTTCTTCTACTTTATGGCAAGCTATATCTTTTACAGTTGTTATCTCTTCTAATTGTTCAAATAGTTTCTCTAGATCTCTAGTATTTATTTTTTCCATAATATAATAGGAAATAATGTCCCAATTATTTCCCCTCTGTCCCCCTTTTACTACCTAGCTTATATTCTTTAAAATCCATTTTGTGCTAACCATTTTTCTGCTTCTTCATGTGTATCAAAGTATTCTGTTTTGTGTCCTTGAGTAGCACTTCTATTTATTTGACCTTTAACTAAAGAAGCTTTAGCTGAAGCTAAATCATTAACAATCATTGCTACATGAGTTAATCCTCTTTTAGAAGCCCAGCTCGAATGATTATTTATTTCATCTACGATCATAGACATTTTGTATTCTCTTATGTCAGATATTTTAGCCCAAGGCTTTACTACGCCACCTTTATTAAGTAATGGTTCTACTTCTTGTTCATGTGTTTTTTGATATTCTTCTATTTCTGGTTTCTTCCAAAGTCCAGTATTTGTTTCGTATACTATTCTTCTTTTTTCGTCTACCTTAAAATCAATTTTTCCGCCTAATTTCGTTATTGCTTTCATCGTATCTCTCCTATTCTTAATTGTTTTTTTAATTATTTAGATACTTTTGTACCTACTATTTTTATATCATACCCAAAAGAGTAATACAATGGTTTTTTTACAATATTCTTTTTTATTTTCCAATATATTCTGTAAATCTACATATTTTTACCATATATTTCATAATTTTCTGCAAATTATATTATATTTTAAAATCTTTATTATTCACAGTTTAATTTTTCTTCAAAAAAATTATTAGATGGAAATCAAAGCTATCCATCTAATAATTAAAAGTATCATTATGAAGTTAAAAATTAATAAAGCTCTTATAATACTATTTATATATTTCTCGTATAGTCTATAACTCTGAAATCTCTTCACTAGATTTATCTGCATTTTTTAAGTAATCTAAGTTTAAAAAAACTACTGTAATGATAGTATGAACATATAATAATAGCATATCAATAAAAGTATCAATAATTATCACAATACTACTTGGTAAATAAGCCGATAAAAATCCTATAGGAAAAATTATTACGAACATTATAATGAAAGATAGAAGTAATATACCTAGAACATACCAGAAATTCTCTTCAACAAGTGATCTGCTATGATTAAGTGCTTCTTTTAAATTTAGATCTTTTAAAACTATTGTTTGAATAATAAACACATAATAAAATGCCCAAATTATTCCTGGTATAACTAATAGTAAAGAAAGCCCTAAGATTATCAATACTGACAAAATTTGTGTACTAAAACAGCTTCCCCATCTTTTTAAAGATTTGAGTAAGGATACTTTTAAGTCATCTCTATTTAATTTATTTCTTTTTATCGTCTTTTCAGCAATTACTGCAACTGACATGATTGCAATAATACTAAAAGCATTTTGAATTAATGTTGAGATATGAAAAAATCCTTTCATTGAATCTAAGTCATCAGGTCCATTAAGAAAATATAATAATATATTTAATGGCAGGTATACAATCATAGTAATAATAAATATATTTTTAAATTGTTTTTTAAATATTGCCCAACTATTTAAAGCAATTTCTTTCAAACCCAATCTTTTTTCATATATACTATCAAACATCATTTACCTCCTTTAAGCTTCGTCTTTTATTATTAACTTTATTCCATATAATATATAGTATAACATGGAAATTCTATATATGAAGCTATACTATATTTCATAGCTTCTTTTCGAAATATGAATTGAGTGAAAGCTATAACGAACATTCCTAACCATCAAACAATTAGTCTTGCTGATTTTTTAGACAAATCATGATGATTAATAATATTATATACTCAATAATTAATTAAACTATAGTAACATTTATATCAGAAAAATTACTGATTATAAATCATTGTTTATAGGATTTAATTCTTAACTTTTTAAGCTTTCAATTATCATAATACTATATAATTTCAACTAGTCAAAATAAAAAAAGATAAACACTTCTATTTTTATAAAAATGCTTATCTTTAAATTAATAACTCTATTTATCTGTATCTTCATATAGCTCTACTTCACAAAGAAGTGCTTTAAAAACAGGGAATCCTGATATATAATCTCTATTATAAAAATCTGTCAATATATTTACATTAGCTTCGCTCCATTCTTTAGCTTGAACAGGAGTTCCACCACCTTGATTAACTTCTACTGCACCAGGAAGAACTTTATCAGATACATCTGCATAGTATACTACTTCACCTCTTTTTGTTTTTACTATAACCTTATCTCCATCTTTTATATTCCTAGCCTCAGCATCCTTTGGGTTTATTAAAACAAGAGGTTTTTCTTGTATTTTAAGAAGTTTAGGTATATTAAGGTGCTGTGATCTAAAAGTAGATTGTATCCTTGCCCCTGTATTAAGTATAAGTGGATAATTACCATAAGTTTTTGGATCTTTCATAGGGCCTTCCATAGGATCTATATACTTAGGTAATGGTTCGTATCCATATTTCTCTAATAAAGACGACTTTATTTCTAACTTACCAGAGGGAGTTGGAAATCCTGGTTTAGCATCATGTCTTAGAAGTCCTTTTTCATATTTTTTATACGTTCTAGGAACTTGATCCAATTTAACACCATCATCGCTATTTTCAAGCTTATTAAGAAGTTCCTTTTCTTTAGCAAATGCTCTTTTTATTATTTCATCTTCTGTTTGAGGATATGAATCTCCAAATCCGAGTCTCTTAGCAAGTTCTCCAAATATCAGCACATCATTTTTAGCTTCTCCAATAGGTTCTATAACTTTTTTACGAAGACGTACATATCCAGGATAATATTGATATGAATCTATTTCAAAATATGTTGTTGCTGGAAGTACAACATCCGCATATAATGCATCCTTTGTCATAAATCTATCTATAACTACCATAAGTTCTAATTCCTTATATGCTTTCTCAAATATTTCTGGTTGAGGATATGAAGTTAATGTTGACGATCCATCTATTATAAGTCCTTTTACTGGATAAGGATCTGCCTCTAATACTGCTTTTGGAAACTCCATAAATTGTGCACTTTTAGTTAACTCATTGAATATTGGATATTTCTTTGCACCAATAGTTTCTATCCCTTCAAGCTTTTTGAGTAACGCATCATCATCTTCTTTATCAGAAGATTGAATATATAGTCCTCCAGGAACATCAATATTACCAGTAATAGCCCAGAGTATAAATACTGCTCTTATATTCTGTACTCCACTATTTGTATATTCTAGACCTGTATAGGTTCTTAAAGTAGCATTATTAGCAGATGCAATTTCTCTGGCAAGCCATATAACTTTTTCTCTTGGTACCCAACTTATTTCTTCCACTTTTTCGGGTGTAAACTGTTTAACATATTCTTTTAGTTCTTCAAATCCAACGGTCCAATTTTCTACAAATTCTTTATCATACAACTCTTCCTGTATTATAACGTTTATAAGACCTAGTGCAAGAGCTCCATCAGTTCCTGATCTTACTGCTATCCATTCATCTGCTCTATTAGCTATATCACTCTTCATATGATCTATAGCTATTATCTTTTTACCTTGTTTTTTTGCTTCTACAATCTTATGAAAAGCAAAAGGTGGTGAATCCGTTGCAGGATTTGCCCCCCAAACTACTATGAGATTACTATTATCTATGTCAGGTACAAAATTCTTAAAAGGTATTCCGTATGTAGTTATTGGAGCAAATAGTCCAAAAGCAGTATAACATACAGATCCTACACTAGCATTATTTGGAGAACCAAATTCCCATAAAAACTGTGCTGAAACTGCGTTATTTCCATTATTAAATTCCATTACTGATTGTTCAAATCCACCTCTTCCATAGTGGGTAACCATACATTGTGCTCCATACTTATCCTTAAGATATTTCATCTTATCACTTATAAAGTCAAGAGCCTCATCCCAACTTGCTTCTCTAAATTCTCCATCACCCTTTTTTCCTGATCTAATAAGTGGCTTCTTTAATCTATCTGGAGAATAAACTACTTCTTTAGCAGCAGATCCACGAACACATAATGCACTAAATGGAGAATCTTTTGCAGGTCTTATTCCTAAAAGCTCCCCATCTTCTACATTAACTTCAACAGCACATCCACCCGGACATACTCCACATATTGTATTTATAGTATCCATTCATTTTCCCCCTTTTGTTTATCTTATCATAGTAGATAACTTTTCTTTATAAAGCAATGAATAGTATAAAATACATGTATAATACTATTTGGGTGGATTATATCATAATTTTTTCTTGTTTTATATAAGTATACGAATGAACTATTACATGTATCGTCATTATATACTTTTTCTATTACAAATGCATATAATTAAATAGCGTTTATTAACTCCTTGAGATGAGTTATCCATACACTATCATTATTCTTCTTTACATTAATTAAACCAATTTCAAGATATAAAATTATCTCTTTTTTCCTATACCTATTTATTCAATCGAGATTTTCTTTCATAATAATATATAACGACTACATAAATACATATAGATTCTTCTCTATAAGCTATAAGATAAAATTTTTAATAGACTTCTCTATAACATCCCAATATTTTTACAATATTTCTTTTTCTAATATTTTCAATGGCTTCTCTTATATTCTTTTCTTTCTTATAATGTTCCTTAATATCAATAAAGAAAATATATTTTCCTAGTAACTTTTTTGTTGGTCTTGACATTATAGAAGTTAGGTTAATTCCTTTTCCAGAAAACTCATTTAATATTTTAGATAAAGCACCTGGTTCATCTATGACATTCGTAATAACCATTGATGTTTTACAACTATATAAAAAACCAGAGAATATACTCCTCTGGTTTTTCTATGTTCTATTTGAAATCTATATGATAAATTTATTTATTTTTTTCTCTAAAGATTTTTTCTATAACTTTTCAATAATATTCACTGTGTTTATATATGAATAACTCAGAAGAATTAAGTCTATAGAATTAAACTCCTAAATTTAGAAATTTTCTTAATCCATCTATTATTTGTTTAAGCCTCACTATTTTCTTCTTTAATTATTGATTTTCCAAGATTTTTTTGTTGTATCTTATCAATTAGCTTCCCAATTGTTTTTTGTACAAATCCTAACCTAACATTATAGTAATAGTCCGATTGAAACCATCCGTTATCTCTAAAATAAACATGGTCGCGATCATGATTTATTGAGTATTTCTGAGCAGATCTTACAAGTCTAAAAATTATTAGTTGATTTAATTTTGGTTTTGGAGATTTATTTCCTATTAATCCTTTGTGAAACTTTTTAGCTAATTTGTCTAGTTTTATATGTATTTTTTCTTCTCCCTCTTTTGTCCACTCTGTATTAGGGTTATATGCTCCCCATGGTGTTGTTAGTGTTACTCCTGGAATAGAAACAAATCCCCAAAATTTAGACAATGTACTCAAATATTTGGATATATCTCCTCCACCATATATTCCTTGAGTAACAATTGAAGTAGATATTTTATGAAAAAAGCGAGGTCTATGAAATATAAAAGCTAATCTGTCAAAAAGATTTTTCATTAGGCCAGATACTTGAAGTGAATAATTTGGTGTAGCAAAAATAACTCCATCAGCCTCATCCATTTTCTTTAGAATTATATCTTTATCATCTTTAAGAGGACAATACTCTTCTCCTTTGCTTAGGCATAATGCACAACCTTTACATATTTCAAGTTTCATGTTCTTCAAATATAAATAAGTAAAGTCTACCTCAATATATTCCTTAAGTAACTTTTCAAATATCTCAACTGCTTTTTTTGTTTGGCCATCGCGTGGACTTCCCATTATAGCTAATATTTTCATGAGATCTCCTTTTCATAATTATTTTTAGCTAAATTTTTCTCTCATAAATCTATAGTTCTTTATATTATATATTCCAGCAATTTTTATAATTATATTTAACTTTAATTATAATCTATATTATGGTAAATCTCTATATGGAAGTATTTTTAATTATAAACTCTAATGTTTTTTTATAAAATACTCTTTATTCCTTTTCTTCTTAATAATAAGATTAATCTAACACATAATAAACTTAAAATAATTAGTCCAATATTAGGAATTATATAACGACTATTAATAGTAATAAACAAAGTATTCTTACTAACTTCAGTTATATCACTACCAATAAAATTAGTTATTATTTTTCTAATCATATAAAACTTATTTGGAGTTAAATAATACATAGTCATTAATATGATCGAAATAAAAAATGTTACTATAGTTGAAATATTTAAATCATAAATATTTTCAATTTTTTCAGATATATTTATATTGAAATATTTAGTCAGTAATATAAAAAACAAAGTTAGTATTATAAAACTTAAAATAAATTTCAAATTAAATATATAAAAATCTCTGAAATTATAAAGTATTTTAGTATTAGATCCTCTAATAAATAATTCAAACAAAGAAAATATAATCATAAATATTTTTTCTAATATCATAAAAGTGCCATTACATAAAATTATATTTTTAATAGCATTTCTAGTGTTATTTAACTTTATATTTATATATAAAAAAGCTGTAAAAGTTACACATAAATTAACTCCAATATTAAATACTATATTTGGTGGATATATGGTTAGAGTAGCTATAAAAAAACTAATAGAAAGTAAATATACTAAAAACATACTTAGTATACATTTAATCTTATCCCGTAATAAAAGATCTTCGCATTTATTTTTAGAAGGTAAAAATTTTTTAACCTCATTTCCAATAGTATTATATTGCCCAAAATCTACTATTGCTTTTTTAGTAGCCTTTTTCTCATCATATCCTTTTTCTAAATATTCATTTTTCAGCATAAGTAAATGATCCAGTATCTCAATACTTAGTTCTTCTTTATCTTTTTTATTTATTCCTCTATCATCTAAAATTTTCTTAACATATCTTTCTAATTCAATCATATACTATCACTCCCTAATAGTCCTTATTAACTTTGTTATTGCATTCCATTGCGCAATTCTTTCATCTAATTCCTCCTTACCTAACATTGTGATTTTATAATATTTCCTTCTCCCTGTTAATTCACTTTCTTGCCAATATGATTCAATAAATCCTTTAGATTCAAGTCTCTTAAGAGCTGGATATAAAGTACCTTCTCCCATCAGATATACTCCATCACTTTTTTCCTTAATACTTTTAGCAATTTCATAACCATACGTATCTCTTTTTTTAATTAAAGAAAGGACCAATATATCAATGCTTCCTTTCATTATCTCCTTATTCAATAGTTACCTCCTATTTAACTTTCTATTGTAGATTATAATATCATTTTATACATCGTATTACAAGGCATAATTGTTAAAAAAATAATTAATTTCTATTTTTTGGACAAACTATATCTTTTTGTGCATCGATATATATTGTTTTTTTCAACAACATGGAAATACTCACTAGCACCTTCATATTGAGAATATCCACATGTTTCAAATACTACCTTAACTAAGTATTATATATTCTTTCATTCCATCCATGTAGTCTTATCCCTATCTTTCTATACCAGATAAAAATCTTTCAGCCTCAACATAGGTTATAACTTCAAATCTATTATTTCTTACTTCTTCTGTTATCTTAGTTATTACTGAATAATTCTAGGAAATGTTTACTATAAGATATAAGAAGATATAAGGTGTTTTTAAACTTCGTATGAGTATTGATTATCTAATCTTTCCCATTCAGCTTCTGTGTATGATTATTATAATACTTCTTAAAACTTCTCTTATTCTCTTACATATCATATTCTATTACAAACATTTTAATACTCTTAACCTATAAGCATTCATAGCTATCTCACCAAGCTTCTCCATCAATTGATAATTGGTATAAGCACCTACTATACTTCCTATACCAGGTACTAGTTGTAACATTTTTGCTAAATCAATATAGTCTCTATATTCTTGTTGAAAATCTCTCCAATCAAACATATCGATATTTTCTGGTAATGTCTTTACATAGTTATTCCAATTCTCGATTTTATGATAAACTTCATTACGTTTTTCCTGACTTGAAAAAGCTAATTCAAATACATATAAAATATATATTCTTTCTCTATAATCTTTCACATCAAATCCATATAAACTGGCTAAATTAAAAAGAAATTTCATTTTTAAGCTTAAAAGTATGGGAAAGTCTGCAAGTCCAATCAATATTCCTCCTGCTCCTGTACCAGCTCCGCTAACAGAAGCAGCCTTTTTATAAAAGTTTAATGATTCTTTTACTAGATTTTCTCGTTTTTCTAAAGAAGCTACAACAAGTGGTTTCCTAGTAATATATTTAGAGCCAGTTAATACGGCTTTAGTCATATTTTTAATTGCCTCTGTAATAATTCTATGTGCTTTTTCTGGTATTATATTATTCATCTTTTTTTGTATTCCTTTAGTAATACGATTCGTTATAGATGGTTTTTTACTCATTTTTTGCTTCCATATATTTAATTCACGCAGTGCTTGTTCTTCATACCTTGTCATATTAATGCTCCTTGATAATAAATAAGTCTATTTTTAATATCCTATCTATACTTATTTTAGATTTAACCCTTATGATTTATTCTTAACTAATTTAAGAATTTATATTTTTATATAGAACAGTTATATTTTTTCTACAATAAGTATTCTTTTCCTTCTAATTGTTTTTTACTCATCCATAATTTAAATATTTCATATAGTTATCTTAAAATTCTTTTTGAATAATTCACTCTTAATATTAATCAAATACTCTTTAACTAGTCAATTAAAAAAATAAAAAAAGATGGATAAATTTTCTATCCATCTTTTACCTAGGTAATAAATATAGTACAGTAAAGAAATGACATGCGCTTCCTGCTAATACGAAAAAATGCCAAATTGCATGATTGTATTTAATCTTTTTCCCACTATAAAAAATTGTTCCTACAGTATATAAAACTCCTCCTACTACTAAGAATACCATGCTAGTCGTATTAAGTGTTTGGAATAATGGTTTTATTGCAAATATAACTAGCCAGCCCATAGCTATATAAAGAATAGTTGAAAGTGCTTTAAATTTTTTAATCCAAAGTATCTTGAATATGATACCAGCTATAGCAATTGCCCAAACAATTCCAAATAAAGTCCATCCTATTTTACCTCTTAAAGCTGTTAAAGTTAAAGGCGTGTATGTTCCTGCTATTAACAAATAAATAGCTGAATGATCAAAAACTTTAAATATACTTTTCACCTTTCCATCTGGAAAACTATGATACAATGTTGAAAATAAGTATAGAAGTATTAAAGTTGATCCATAGATACTAAAGCTTACTATATGCCACACACTTCCAAATTTATTAGCAAATACTACTAATATTACAAGTGCAGCTATAGCTAAGCACAATCCAACTCCATGTGAAATGGCATTGGTAATTTCTTCTCCATTTATAGACTTATTTGTCTTATTCATTCAATTACCTCCTTTTAAATTATTTAATTAATTTTTATTGATTATTTTCTTTTCTTATTAATTTAATAACCAATAATCTCATTCTTATACCTCAATAATTTATTCATGACAAATCTATACCCCTAAGAATTATGGAACGCCCTTAATATTAAGCAAAATATTATTTTTATTTTATTTCTTAATAGAAATAAATTATGAGTTTCAAAAAATTTTTATAAAAATAATTCTTTCTTTGAATTATATATTATTTACCTTTCAACTTATACAATATTCTAGTATTAGTATAATTTCAAGTCTTCTAATATCTATTATTTCTTTCCTAACTAGTCTAAGAATATATGTACTCAATTTAAATCCTAATTATGTGTATTTTGAGGTTGTATTAAAATATTAAGTTTAATCACTATTAAGTTTTTTTGAATTTAAATACAAATATCTTATTTAGCGTACTTTAATCATTACACAAGCACATATCTAGTTTAGTTCTAAAAATAATTTAATAAAAATTTACACATACTATAGTCAAGAATAGTTATATAGCTTTGATTTTGTCTCTTAATATTTACAACAGTAATAAATATATAAAATTAAAATAAAATATTTTGAATTATTTTAATGTAAAATGTATTATTTTCTCTTTATTTATGTTATCTTATAAGCAAGAGTCGAAAGTGATTATCAATAAACATTAAAATAAGGAGGACATTAAATGAAAATTAAATATATAAAAGATCTAATATACGGACCTGAGATTTATGGTAAAACAGGCTCTCTTATGTCTACAGAAGAATTTTTATTTGATGAAAAAGGAAATGTAGAAAACTATTCTTTTCTGTTAGATGGATATGGAAGAAGTCAAGAGCGTATACGCTTTGTAGAAATAAAGCCAAATGTAAATAAAATATACGAAAAAGCCTTAAACTTAGTTAAAAATCCTAGTGAAGATGTTATAATAAATCATTTAAAAGATCATGTTGAAGTTAAAGAAGTAGGAACATATTAATAATAAAAACTATAAAGCCATCCTCAAATGTTATCATTTAAGGATGGCTTTTATTAAAAGCTTTTTAAACTTAGTTATATAATATTAACTTTTATCTTTATAAACCATGCAGTATTGTTTTAAATTGCTATCTGGTATTTCAATTACCTCTACAATCTCAAATCCAAAGTGATTATATATACCTACATTTTTAAGATTATGGGTTTCTAATGTACAAAATATTTTTCTCCGTTTTGATTCTTCAATAATATATCTTATCAATTTACTTGAAAGTTTTTGACCTTTGTACTCTTTTTTTACTGCTATCATATCTAAATGTATAAATTCTTCATTAATTTTTTCATATATCCAGCTTGAATCCATCTTATTCAATATACGTAATCCTCTTAAGAATTCTTTTATTGATATATATTTTAATGCTTTTAATGCTTTCAGTATATTCTTTATCTTTTTTATAAGATAAACAAACTTTGAATTACCTTTCCTATCTTCATAAGTTAATACTATAGCTTCTAGCTCACTTGAAGTTGCATATAAACTACCTTGATCATAAACTAATTGAACATATGTCTCAAAAAATATGGGAAGAACTTTTTTTCTTTTTATTCTATCTCTAAACATAAACTTATATAAAGGATCTTCAAAAAAACCTTCTGCATATATTTTGGCAGCTTCTTTTATTCTTTCTTCTCCTACTACATATAAATTATGAATGATATCCTTCCTTCCATAAAAACTTATATATTCTATATACTATTTGATTTTAATATAAATCTCACTCTATAATTTTGAATATGTAGAAACCTTTTTATACTTAATATTATTCATTCACTATATTATTTTTCCCATAACTAAAGTATTGAGATACTTTCCTTCTCCAATATAATGGTCTTTTAACTTCTTTCCTTCAATTTTAAATTCATATTTTTTATATAGTTCTATAGCTCTTATATTATCTTCAACAACTTCTAATTCAATTCTTTTTAATTCAACTGTTTTTGCCCATAACAACATCTCTTCTATTAACAAACTAGCTATTCCTATTCCCCAATATTTCTTTTCTACTCCTACTATAAAACTCCCAACATGCTTAATGCGTTCTAGATTTTTAGAAAACATTACTAGATATCCTACTATTTGATTTTTTATTAATGCAACAATAAATATACTATTATTGTCTTCTGATATACTCTTTAACTTATTTTCATGAACCGAAACTTCACGAACTATTTCATAAGGTTCTTTTATCATGAATTTTGTTTCAGTAGTAAGCTTTTTTTGTAGTTCTATTATCTGAATAGCATCTTTAGGTATAGCGCTTCTTACTTCTATAATTTTATTCTTAATCTTATGATTTCGAGATTTAATAATAGCCATTTTATAACCTCATTTCATATATTTAAATATTATAAATTTAACTGAGTTTAATTTGTTTTTTTGTCATCACAATCATATCTTTGAATTCATTGAAAGCATTATTTAAATAAAATCTAATTGTTTTACTAGACCTTAATGTGAATAATAGATTTTTATTTATTTAAATATGTTCTAAATTATATATTAATATCCTATATTCTTCACATCATATTAAGACAACTTTCATAAAATTTAAACTCTTTCTCATTCTAGTGTTCATATAACGAACTATATCTTCTATTCTATATTATTCTTTTTTCTCCTTTTATCAATATTAACACACCTATATATTAATTAATGAGCTCCTTTTAGACTAATTGCTTATCAATTTCTATATATAGGATTAAAATATAATTTATAAAAATTAATATTTTGCTAACACTAATATGAAAGATTTGATTTTATAAAGGATGTGAAGAAAAATTATAGAATTATCGCCTAAATTATATCATTATCTTGTTAGACCTAAATGGTCTACAAAATTATTTAATAATAAAATAATAAAACCTCTATTAGCAGATTTTGATTTTTCAGATAAGAAAGTACTAGATTTTGGCTGTGGTATTGGATCAGCATGCTCTATTTTTACTTCTGATAACTATATAGGATTAGATCATGATCTAAGAAGAGTCAATTATGCTAGACGAATGAATAAAGATTATAATTTTGACATAATACAAAATAATAATTTAAATTTGGAAGATAGAAGTATTGATTATATTTTAATCATGGCTGTACTCCATCATATATCAACGCAAGATATTAAAGAATATCTAATAGAGTTTAAGAGAGTTTTAAAAAAAGATGGAAAACTCGTTATAATAGAACCATGTTTTTTTAAAGAAAATTATTTTACAAATTGGTTGATGAATACTTTCGATAAAGGTAAGTATATTCGTAATGAAACAAGTTATTTAAATTTATTTAGTGAACAACTTTTTCAAGTCGAAACAACTAAAAAATTACGCAAAGGTGCTTATAACGAGTTATTTTTTGTTGTATCTCAAAAAAATAACTTTTAAAACTTTAAGTCTCATCTTACTATATTATATCTTAGATAGAAAAAGCCAGGATTATTTATCCTGGCTATAAACATCAATAAGATTTATAGTCTAAAGCAATTATTAATATTTTTTCTAGTATATCTTATTAAACAACTATTTTTATCTCTTAGATCTTTTTTCTTATAATTTGTCTAAAAGAAACTGGAATAGCATAGTTTATACCTGTAATTATATTCTCATTAAACGCTGCTACACCTAATATTTACATTTATAATTATATTAATTGACGGCCTAACAGCATCTTCTATTATGACATTCACAAGGTTTTCTTATGTGACAACAACAACATTTTTTGATTCTACATTCACAACGTTCTTTAACTTTACACTCACAATGTTTTTTTATTCTACATTCACAATGTTCTTTTATTTCACATTCAAGTCGTTTTCTTATTCGACATTCACAATGCTCTCTTCCACAGCAACATTTTTTAATACGACACTCACAGTGATCTTTAAGTTTACATTCACAGCGTTTTTTTATTCGGCATTCACAACGTTCTTTTACCTCACACTCAAGATGTTTCTTTATGCGACATTCACAGCGTTCCTTTATTTCACACTCAACATGTTTTTTTTCATGACAATTACAACAGGGTTTGTGATTAATATTACCACCACAACATTTGAAGTTATTCAATATCAATAAACCTCCCTTTTATGCAAGCGAATTAAATTCATTTGCTCAATACTATAGTATTCTAAAAAGAGACAAGGGTTACATTATTAATTTTTCTGAAATATCTTTAAAAAACAAATTAAACTAGAACTAAGCCATTCTAGTGTAGAATTTTTCAATATCTTTTTATTGAAATAACTAATTTATATATAATCAATCAAAACTCTAATATATTATAATCTGTATATTAATCGAATAAATTTGTTATTTTATTAACATAATTTCTTCGTTCTATTCATATTTATATAACGATACCTATAAATTATCTATGTTTTAAAATCTTATTTTTAATGTTACTATCATACTAAATAGTTTTCACTACACTATATGCTAAATCTTCTATTTAAATTAGTTATTAATTAAAAGGAGGAAAAAAGCATGATAGAGATAATAGAAAACACATTAGTAATATTAACATTATTCTTAACTATACTAAATCTACTTATAGATTTAGAGTTAATATGGAAAAAGCGTTTCTTCAAAAAGAAGAAACGCAACATTAAAGGGAAAAAATCCCCTTTTACCCTCATTAAATATTATATTAAACTTTTGAAAAAATATGAAGACAGAATATCACAATGCATCTATAATTTTTTCTTTAAGAAAAAGACTAGGGAGCTTTCCCTAGTCAAATCCTTTTAATAAAAAGCGTCCTATAAAAAATAAATTTTAAATATCTGGAATTATGTCTTTTAAGAGTTTCGCTGTAGTTATCAGTTTTCCCATATTAGAATTTTCTGCTAAGTATTCTAATCCTTTAAGAGTAATTCTGATATCTATAAACCTAACTTCTGAATTTTTTTGTCCTATTGTATTTACAATAGAAACACCATCTATAAAGCCATTTTCATTCATAATATGCATTATTCTTACCCATCTTATTTTTGTTATTCCAAAAGTATTATGATCTATTTCATTCCAATCAAATCTTTCCTCATCCATAGCTTTATCTAATCTTTCTAAAATTTTATAAATAATTTTCATTGTCTCCACAAAATCCTTCACCTCCTTGTAAAAATCATATTATATCTATACACATTAGCTATATGAACTGTGATGTATTTTTTATCTTAACAATCTTTTATATCTGAACATATACATAATAAGAATTACTTTATATAAACTCTTAGATAATTTATTACTTCCATATATAGGATTCTTTAAAAGCTATTTACTTGTATTTATCTCAAACATCATCTATATTGTTTTTTCTTTTATTATATAAATAATTCCTTAGTATGTTTACAATCATATTAGTGTAGTTTAAAATAGATATAACTCAATCTACAGGAGGTGATATTATGCCAGTAATTACTATTGAAAGTCCTAAAATTACTAAAGAGCAGAAGTCTGCCCTTGTTAAAGAATTAGTATCAAAAGCAAGTGAAGTTTTAAACATACCAGAACAAGCTTTTGTTACTGTTATCAGAGAAAATGATCTTGATAATGTTGGCAATGGTACTAAACTTTTATCTGATAAATAAAGGCTGTAAATACTTAAATATTACTAGTCAATGTTTTTCTATACTTATTTAATAGATTTTTTGTAAATAGAAAACAAATGTCTGATTTTTTAATCTTGTCTTGAAATCTTTTAGACAAATCCAAAAAATCAGACATTTTTTAATGTATATTTTTAGCTTCTATATAAGTAATTTTTAGACAACAGCTTGATAATTGTTTCTCACAATTTTTTCTTTCATAACTTATTCAAATATGTATTTATCTCTATATCTATACATTTATATGTTTTAAATGTATAGACAATTTTTTTAATAAGTTTAATTTAAAATGCTAAGTATATTTAATGATATTTAGAAGCAACATATATACAATGAAGATTAATGAAAGGAGAATTTTAATGTCTAAAAACAGATTAGTTGTTCCTGAGGCTAGGCAAGCATTAGAACAGTTTAAAACTGAAATAGCTGAACAGTTTGGGGTAGATGATCCAAAGTCATTAGCTTCAAATCATACAGGACTTATTGTAAGAAAACTAGTTGAAATGGGAGAGCAACAACTTATAGATAATCATAAAAAAGATAAATATTAGTTTGAAAATTTATATTCCGATATAATCTTATATGTCAAATAGAAACTAAAGCGTAAAAAAGCTTCTGACTATCAAAACTCGATAATCAGAAGCTTTTTTAATGATAATTTTAAAATTCAATAGATCATATCTATATTCTTTCACCTGAAATGTTTATATATAATACTAAATTGTAAATAACGTCTCATTAGTCTCTTCTATCGTTTCCTCAGTTAGATCTCTTAGTAATATCTGAGTATCATTAATTTCATTTAATGCTTCTTCCACCTTATCGGAAACATTTACTGTAATCATTCTAAATTGTTTTTTCTCTTTTACGAGATTGAACTCTTCTATAAATTCTTCGTCCAAAGGAGCTTCTCCATCAGTAATAAAAATAATATCAGAATATTTATATTTAGCACTATTTATTAAATTTATAGATTCAGTTAATGGTTCTACAAAGTTTGTTCCACTGCCATAAAAAAAAGTAGCCAATTCATATAACTTACTTGGTTCCATTTTATTTTTATTAAACTCTATAGTCTTGTAAACTTTATTAGAAAATAATATCGAAACAAAATCTCTTTTTTGTTTTATAGCTATATCAAGTAAAGCAATAGCTACAGACTTTGACCACACTTCAAGGTCTCCTTCCATAGAGCCTGAAGTATCTACACAGCATATAATAGGTCCCTTAGATTTGTCCTTATTATTTTTATACTTGTAAGCTAATAACTCTCTCTGAATATATTTTTTATAGAAGCTTTTCTTAGTGGTTTCTTTGGCTAGTAGTATTTTTTCAGAAGGTAAAACTTTGTGTATCTCACTTCCCATTTGAACACCACAAATTTCCTGTCCCTCTTCTTTTGTCTTTCTTTTTTGTAACTTACTAGCAGATGATTTGAATCTACCAGCCATTTCAGATATTTCTCTTACTTTTTTTAAACTTTTTAGTTTTAAGCTTACCCCTATCTTTTCCTCATAAGACGTTGGCGTTAGCTTACCATCATCAAGTCCCCAAGATTTTATGGTATTTGAAATACTTAGAAACTCTTTATAGGCAAAAGAAACACTTTTATAAAATAAATTATCATCTATTAATATTTTTTCTATATTTTCTACATCTTTTTGTATTTTAACTTCTATTGTTTTTAATAAAGATTTAGCATTTTCTATTTCTTCTAAACTATTATTTTCAGTTTGAATATGTGAAGTATGAAACTCTTCTAAAGTCTTCTTTATCTCTACATATTCTTTAAAATCTTTATCATATTTTTTTAACTGTTTCTTCAATTCCTTATTGCTTTCAGATAACTTTTCATAGTTATTTACTATTTCTTGTCCAAGTAGATCTGTTCCTAATATTGAACTAAAGAAGTTTAATGAGCAACTATTTCTTAACAATTTAAACTCGTCTATTTTAAACAAGTTTCTTATCATGACATTATTAAGTCTATATTCTGTACTTATTTCTTCTATTTCTTTAATTACAGGATTAGCCTTAAATAAAGCTAAATAAATATCTTCATTTAACTTTTCAAATGTAGTTATTACTTCTTTATAGTTTTCTAGATTTTCTCTAATTCTAGGAGAATTTTTAAATATATTATCATAAATATCTAAATCTAACTCAAAGTATTCTAAGCTATTTTTTGATTTATCTTCGCTTCCAAGTAAATTATTAACATCTAAATCGTTATTAAAGAGCAGATTATCCATGTCTACACTCCTTACAAGCATCTATATCTACCTTATAACAATAAATATAGATGTTTTGCTAGTCTTAAGTATTGAACTTTAATGTTTAAAACATATCATCCAATCCTTCTTCTTCAATTTGTTTTTCTAATTTATCTAATTGACTTTTTACTTCTTTTTTAAATGTTGTAAATTTATCTTTAATATCATCTTCCATTAGCTCTGATTCTTTTAATACTCTGTTAATTTTATCGTAGATGTATTCTACAGAACCTCTTACTTCTACAATTGTTCTTGTATCCTTTATATTCTTAATAGCTAAAACTATTTCATTATATCTACTTTTTATAAAGTTATATTCTTTTTCATAAGATGATACAGATCTCTCTCTTAATATCTCTTCAATTCTTTCAATTTCCTCTAATTCATTCCAAAGAACATCTTTAAGGCACTCAAAATCAGATGAATCTACCTTATCTTTTTTATTTAATAGAGCATTTGCTCTTAGAACTTTTAAGCATTCATTTTGTCTCCTATCTGATACTATAATTCCATCTTGTAAAAGAGCATTCATTAGAGAAATATATTCTTTTAAAACAGAATCTTCTATGACAACTTTATCAAGAGCACTTCTTAATGTTTTAAGTTCATCTAGGCTTATTGTAGTATATTGATCATTATTATTATTTTTATTTAGGAAACTCTTAAACATAGTCATTTTATTTTGTATGTCACCTATATAATTAACATGCATTCTAAATATCATTCTATCGTATAATGCCATTAATGAATCTTCTTCTGGAAATTCATTCGATGCCGCAAATAGAGTTATTAATGGAACATCTGTTGGATGTCCATCATTATAAAATAATTTTTCATTTATAAGAGGTAGTAAAATATTTAAAGTAGGCTCATTACACTTAAAAATCTCATCTAAGAAAGCAATTTCAGCTTCAGGCAATTTGTTTTTAGTAACTCTTATAAATTTATCATTTTCCATTTCCTTTATACTGAATGGCCCTAATATTTCTGCCGGGTCAGATGTTCTATTTAGAAGCCAAGAGAAGTATCTTCCATTGTCTATTCTATTACATAAAGCATTTGTTAAAGCACTTTTAGCTGTTCCTGGTGGTCCTATTAGTAAAACAGTTTGACCCGTTATTAATGCTTTTATGCTGTTATCTATGACATCATCTCTTTCGACAAATATATGTTTTAGCTCATTGGCTATATTTTGTAGTTTATCAATAGCATTTTCAATTTCTAATTCTTCAAATAATCCGTTTTTTAATTTTATATTCTTTTGATCCATTTCATTACCTCCTAGCACATAAACTATATTATACCTTATTTGCTCTTTTATCAATATATTTTAAATCTAAACTTGTATATTTTAACCTATTTTGACTATCGCTACAAATATTGCATTTATAGTGTAAGATTAATAGTTTCGTAATATAACAGTTCTATTATAAAAAATCATGACTACCTATCAAACGGGTGGTTTGCTCAGCCCTATAAGGGCATATTGCTTGCTGTATCTCAAGACACCCTGAAAGGTTTGCCAACTGCTATAGTTTTTCAGGGTACCCCTAAAGGGGTTTTATTTCTTCCATTTAGCTACTTGATCACCCGTAAACGGGTCTATAAACTCTTTTAAGCTTATTTGGTACATGCTATATCTTCTTGCATTTGATCTTTTATATACTCCGCAATTGCCTTTTTATTTCTTCCTACCGTGTCAACATAATATCCTCTGCACCAGAATTGTCTATTTCCGTATTTGTACTTTAAGTTTGCATGTCTATCAAATATCATTAGAGAACTTTTTCCTTTCAAATATCCCATAAATTGTGACACACTTATCTTTGGTGGAATACTTACTAACATGTGAATATGGTCTGAACATGCATTTGCTTCTATTATCTCTACTCCTTTATACTCACATAGTTTTCTTAATATTCTTCCTATATCTACTTTTATTTTTCCATATATTATCTGTCTTATGTATTTTGGTGCAAAAAACTATATGATACTTACAATTCCATTTCGTATGTGATAAACTATTCTTATTCAATTGGATTTCCTCCTTTGTTTGGTTGTGGTCGGCAAACCTACTTCCATTTTAACAAAGGAGGTTATTTTTTTTCTACTCATAGCTACAAGCTTTTTGGAACCACCTGCATAGCAGGGGGTTTTCTCTATACAATAAAAAAGGACTAGGAATTTGACCCTAGTCCAGATTACAAAATTTTAAAAGTATTTCTAATACATAAATTATTTTTCCTTAAAATCAAGCTTTTATTTAATAAAAAATTAGACTTATTTTTAACTTTTATTTTTATCTAATTATTTCTTATCTCTCATATCTTTTAATAATGCTATTATCTCATCTAACTTTCTTAATCCTAAAAAAAGAATTAGCAATAAGATAGCTGGAAGTGCATATGTTATCATAGACATAGCCACAAAAGGTAAATCTGTCATTTTTAGGATTCCTCCACTTTCTTAAATTTAAAATTTATAATTAATCAGCTATTACAGTATTAGACCAACTACGCGTTCCACCCCATACACTAGATATGTTACCTAAGCTTTGCGCTTTATTTGTACCTTTTCCATTATCCCAAGAAGTTTCGCTAATAGTAACACCAGGAATAGAGCCATAATCTCTAAAAGAACTATATATCTTTGGAGACGTACGAGACTCAAGTGATATTTTTCCTCCTGAACTATTTACTTTCCAAGTTTCATACCATCTATATGCTATTTTAACTTTACTAAATCCTACAATGGCACCAGTTGAAGTAAATCTAAGTTCCATAGTTCTTTCTTTTTCTTTTGTTCTTTCGAAAGTTTCATAACCAATTGCACCGTAAGTTGTTGGCTCATTATCATCCATTAGCTTTTCATTATCAGATAACACCCTCTCAGTTATAACTTCAATAATTTCTTGATTTTCACTATTGACATCTGTTTTTGTTAAATTTTCCGCATTAGCACTTAATGGAACACTGCCCAGTACAAAACCAATTACAAGAGCAATTGAAATAATAAATTTTTTCATAAATATTCTTCCTCTTAAATTATAAAAGATTATTAGTATAGAAAATTATATTAGGCTTTCCATTTATTCTAAACAGTAATCATCCTCTAATCTTTATGAGATAAATAATATTTTATACTATTAATAATCTAGTTTCTATACATTTAAGTAAATACCTTCTTATTTTCTAATATTTTACTATTTATTCCATTACTTACAAAGATAACATATCAAGTTTTAAAATTTTCCTTAAAGCAAAATAAAAGAAGGGTAATGCCTATACTCAAAGTTTTTTTAATAAGTCATATATCATAATCATTAATATATAAATTTAAGTCTCTACAATATTAATCTACTAACTATATTTATTTCTTAAATAATTATTAGTTTTTTCTGCATTTTCTTGAGTGTTTCAAACAATGAAGAATACGTTGTTACAGAAGATAAAGAGTGGAAAGTTTATAGACTTAAAGAAAGTTTCAATATAGATGAAAAAATAGCTTCTTTATATGATATTTTAGGATGGATGTATCTAGAAGGTAAAGGAGTAGATAAAAATTCAAATGAAGCTATAAGTATGTTCAATAATTCTGTAAAATTTGATAGCAAAGATTCTGATTATCACTATGACCTAGGCTATGCCCTTAGTGAAGTTGGTAGATATGATGAGTCTCTAGCCTCTCTTAACAAATGTCTTGAACTTTCTAAAGATGATAAAAAAAGTCAATCTTCTGCCCACAATGTAATTGGAGTTGTTTATCTAAGTAATGATAATATTGAAAAAGCTAAAGAGCACTTTCAAAAAGCTTTAGAACTTAATTCCAATAATGAGTATGCAAAAACTAATTTATCTGCTTTAAATGAATAATTTAAAGTAAAACTGATAATTCTAATGGACATAACTATGGTACTCTTGATAAGAGATTATATACTAAAACAAGACAAGCTATAAAAGCCTTTCAAAAAACGAAGGTTTAACTGTTAATGGTATTGAAATAACTAAAGTCTAAAAAGCTTTAGGACTATAGTATATAATTTAATAATCTAAATTAAAGTAAAAAGCTAAAAACTTAAACAATTTAAGTTTTTAGCTTTTCATATTGTTATATAAATAATATTCAAACCATCTTTATTATACGAATTAAAATGCAAGGACAATATACTTATCTTTACTAAGTAATATACATATAAAATAAATTTAATATTAGTTAAATCAAGCAATTTGAGATCACTCTAAAAATTAGGCTCCTCTATCTTCTTACCAGCAACAAACCTTTCAACTATATTTCTATCATCGCCAGTATATATAAATTTCTCTATACGTCCTTCTAATGTACGTTTATTAAAATCATATAAATTATCATCATCAATAATTATTGCATCAAAATCATATCCTTCTTCAAAGCTACCTACTTTTCCAAAGAATTTTCCTCCACCTTTTGTAGCTAGATAAAATCCTTCTGACACACTAATAGGATCATAATTGCTATCCTCTACCCATTTAATCTTTGATGCTTGTATAGCTGAAACTATCGTACTCATCATAGATAAAGTATGTCCTGCTGAAATATCACTACCAAGTCCTACATCTATTCCAAGATTAAGATATTTTCTAAGAGGCATTATACCACTAGCCAAATTAAAGTTCGAATGTGGACAGTGTGCTACATAGATTTTATTTTCCTGCATCATTTTAATTTCATTATCTGTAGTATATATACAATGAGCCATTACTGTCGGCTGTTGTCCAAATAGTCCATATTCATTATATACACTTCCAAAGTCAGGCTGTTCAGGATGCAATTGTCTAACCCATTCTACTGCTGTTCTATTTTCCGATAAATGTGCTTGTACAGGAAGATCATATTTTTTAGCTAGTTGTCCTATACCTTTCATAATTTCCGGTGTACATATTGGAACGAGAGTAGGAGTTAGTATAGGTTTCACTAGCTCAGATTTTCCAATATACTTTTTAATAAGTTTTTCTGTTTCTTTTATCGAGGTCTTCGTATCTTCTAAAACTTCTTTATTAGCATTTCTATCCATATTTACTTTTCCAATATATGCGCTTAGTCCTGATTTTATAAATAAATCTATTAATAATTCAGTTGTCTCTTTATGAATACTTGTCATTATAACAGAACGAGTTACCCCGTATTTCCATAAATCTTTTATAAGCTTTGGATAAATTTTTTTCGCATATTCCATATTACCATATCTAGCTTCTTCTGGATAAGTATAGGCTTCTAACCAAGGTAGAAGTTCTTTATCTAGTCCAAGACCGTTATTTGGAAGTTGTGGAGCATGAAGATGAATATCTACAAATCCAGGTATTATAATTTTATCATCATAATCAAATATTTCATAATTTTTATAGTGTTTTGAGAGATTACGAGTAACTTCTTTTACTTTTCCATTTTCAACAATTATATATCCATTTTCCAACGTAGTAAATTGTTTAGGTGTTTTAGTAAATACTATGTTACCTTTATAAACCTTTATATTTTGACTCATAAAATATATCACCTCTCTATAATATCTAAAATATATGTAACTTAGAGAAAAATACATGTTTTTATATAGTAATCTATAACATGTATTGGTCTTATGTGTTATCTTATCATATTATTAGAATAATTGGTAGTTTCAGTAATTTTCATATGATACAGTTTATTATTTTTCTATTTTTTATTAATATAAATTCTTTTTTGCAAAATAAAATACAAAGAATTAACTGCTCATGAACTAAAAGACTACCTTACCTTACGTTACTTAATATTAGATATATTTATTGTTGATGAAGAAAAAAACTAATTTTTCTTATATTTTAAAAAATAAAAAGAGCCTCACAGGCTCTTACAAGATATTAGTTATCTATACTGCTGTTTAGTACTTCTTTAGAATGATTAAATGTTTTAAGAAGTTGATTTTCTGGATTCTCATATGGAGTTATCCATTCTTTATTTATAGCCATTTCTGATAATGCAGCATGCTCTCCAAGCATTTGTGTTAAGTTTGAACTAAATAGCTGTTTTAATTCAGGAGTAGCTGTTTTTAACGTTGCTGCTAGGTATGCATTTGATGCAGAAGCCATTCCAGCTAAAGTATCATTAACAATAGTTTTATCTGATAAGTTTGTTGCTTTCTTTCCAAGCATTTCTTTTATTGATGACATTTACTGCACCTCCCCAGTACCTAAAACTTGATTTTCATTAATAAATTGCTGCATGCCTTGAATTCTTCTTTCTGCTGTCATTATACCTGCTTCTGCTGACTTCTTTAAGTCACTGTCTTTAATTAACATATGAGTTGCTTTAGCCACTGCAAGTGCGTCAGTTTCCATTGTAAGTAATCCTGTTAATGTTAATAATTCTGATTCAGATAGTTTTCTCATCTATTTTCCTCCAATAAGAATATTAGTTTAAGCAATAGTATTGTTTAGCAAAAGATAACTAATTATTCATATGATTTAGAAAACATGACTGAAAACTACTTTAAAAGATTCTGACACAAAAAATAAAAGCCCAGATGAACAAAAAAATCATCTAGACTTTTATTAAAAATGTCATGGAATCTAGGGCCTCATAGAACAGAAACGACTATGCTACTGTTGTTCGTTTGGGATGCACACCATAAAAAAGGACCTAGATGTCTCTTTTTTTATCGATATATATGCTAAAACATACTACAATTAATATATTTAGTATAAGCAAATACATTAAGTTTGGATTACCTTTCAGATTTAACTCATCTACTAGAATACCTTCCTGTATAAGTGTTATTGCAGATATCAATATCCAAATAATCGAGTTAATTATATATGATTTAAATGTTATATCTTTTTTTAATAAAAAATATGTATTTAATAATATAGTAATCATAGCAATTACACTATATATAGTATAATAACCTATATTGAAGTTTGTAAAATTGTTCATATATCCTCCTACTTATTACTAATTATAAATTTTTCTACTTCTTCTAAAAGTATTTGTATCTTTAAGTTTAATATTTTTTAATGCAATACTAGTAAAACAAAAGTTATTTTTAATCTTATAAAATCATTAGAAAATAAATAACCATATTAAAAATAAGAGAGATAACATAATCACATTAAAACCTATAATATCATTTATTATATATCTTTTTTTATCTCTCATATAGCTTAAAATATTAAAAATATTTATAGTAATCCAAGAGTAAATAAAGAAACCAAAGAATACAATATCTCCTAATCTCTCATTATTGAACATCATTAAAATAAAAATAAAAAATACATTTATTATTTTTGAAACATTTGAAGGTTTCTCTATCTCATTATCATCTTTTCTAATAAAATAGAATATTTTAGTAGAATATGTCTTTTTCTTAAATCTAATAATGTTATCGATTAAATCGTATAAAAGTAACAATGTAACTAATGCAATTAAAATTTTATCAAACAATATCTATCACAACTTTCTCATAAATCAATTATAATTGATTATTGGTGTTTCCGAACTTTATTAAGTTATAGCAAGAACATTTTACCATGTACTGGATTAAATGTAAATAATTTAACTTTGTATATACTACAATCTGTAAAATAAAAAGTCCTACTCCAAGAAGTAAGACACACAATTAAGTTAATATTTAATATTATGAATCTAACATATTACCTTATTCTCTTTATCACTTTTACGATTTTTAGATTTAATGCAATCGCTTCTGCCCTTATAATATCTTTTCTAAGATATAACCACTCAATATGATCTAACTCTCTTTTTATGCTGCTTCTCAATATTCAGTTATGTGATTATATCATATATATTTAATTCCTAAGCAAATTAAAAGCCTTTAGCTATGATTATAATAAAATAATAGTATTATAATTACTATATCTTATATCAATAATTTAAGATTTATTGGTAAATTTATTTATATTGTACTTAAAATATATAAAAAAGAAAGTTCTCAATAAAATTTGAACTTTCTATATATTATAATAAATATTTAATTCTATCATACTATCTAAAGAAAATCTTCTTTTTTTATATACTACTCAATAGGAAAAAGTGGTAACTTCTCAAGAAAAATAATATCATCTCGTTCAGCAGCATCTCCTTCTGCTAAAATGGCAACTTTTGCTGAAACTATACCACCTGCAGCTCTTACAAGTTTCTCAACTGCAGCAATAGACTCACCTGTTGATATAACATCATCAACTATAGCTACGCGTTTACCTCGTATAATTTCGACATCATGTCCATCAAGATAAAGCATCTGTTTTTTTTGGGTAGTTATTGAATTAACCTCACTTATAAGAGGAGTGCTCATGTATGGTTTTATAGATTTTCTTGCAACAATATATCTCTTCATTGAAAGCAAGCTAGCAATTTGATGTACAAGAGGTATGCCTTTCGCTTCTGCCGTAATCAGCCAATCAACTTGAGGCATTTTTTTTACAAGCTGTGATGATGCTGCATTAACAATTTCTACATCTCCCAATATTACAAATGATGCAATAGCCAGCTTAGGCGAAACCTGCATAATTGGCAGATGTCGAGTAACACCTGCAACTTCTATTGTATAGACTTTTTCCTTCATAATAACATCCCCTTTACTGCTACACATAGCATAAAATAGTACTTTTTTCTCAATTACAATTCATAATAATAAATATAGGTTTTAGACTACTATTTAAATAAGTCCGATAAATATGAAAACGCTTTCAAAATAGGACCTATCTATGTGGAAAAGCATATCATAAACTTTTGTTTTCTACAAGCAAAAAATGTACAGATTTTTATTAGCAATAATATAAAATTAGAAGAAAAAACTACAGCTAAATATACATGTTTCAAATGAAGGAAATTTCAAAACATACTTTAACATAAAAATAAAAGCCTAGATGAACATAGGAAATCATCTAGACTTTTATTAAAAAAGTTACGATCTATAATAACACAATTGTATTAACTTCAATTGTGGTTTTTACTGGTGGAGATGGTGCATATAAGGTCTTATACAAAATTGATATACAAGGTTATAGGCATAATTATGACTATGTTATAAATTATTTATCATAAAAAATAAATGAGAAATAAAAGAACTATATTGCTAAAGACCTTGAATTAGAGCATAAAAGAATAGCAAAAAATCATTATAAAAATGGTTATAATAATGTATAATTTATATATAAACTAACGAATAGTTGTTTTAAATAGCGAAGTAACGATTATTTATATTTTCTTGATGTTGGGGAGAGGTAAACAAAATGAGTAAAAAAACATGTATTGTAGCTAATGTGTTGTTAGTAATTTGGTTTTTCTTAAATATGGTAGGTTTTAGAATTGGAAATTTTATGTTGACTGAAATGGCATGGAAAGACGATGGAATCTTTTTTGTAATTTATATTGTGATGTTTCTTATCTTTTTGGCTAAAGACAAATATGGGAAATATTCTCTGACTATTTGGCTATCGCTTTGGTTTATTACGCAGTTTTTTAGTCATTGGTACTATACAATTTTTGGAGTAACAGATAAAAAATTAACAACTTACAATAGAATATATGCAAATACATATCATCTCTTTCCTGCTTCAGACACAATTCTTGTTCCAGACTTGTATCACATTCTTCTGCATGGTTTTATTCTTGTAGCATTAGTATGTACAATAAGTTTTTGTATAAAAAGCAGATGGAAAAAGGAAGAGAGTAGTTGCTAAAAATGAACATAATCTACAGTAAATTTATTGCACAATCTTAATAAATTGCATCAAATAAGGTAGTCTATATAGACTACCTTATTTAGTGTATCAAATCAACAATTTAGTCTAACAGAGCCTAATATTAAATATAGTAACTTCTACTTTCTTCGACAATTTTTTTATATTTATATTGGTATATTTATATGTAATGAAAAAGATTACTTAGGAGGTTTTATAATGGATGCTTTTTTAGGTGTTTTAGGTACTATAGGACTTATAGTTTGTTTAATTTCACTTGTAAAGAAAAAAGAAAAAAAGAAATGGGGAATTGGTCTTGGAATATCATTAGTTGCATTGATAGTTGCTTTTTCAATTAATCCATCTATTAACGACTCAAATAAAACTAAAAAAGATGATGATAATCTTAAAGTAGAGGAAAATACAGATGATAAGCAAAAAACATTTTCTGAAAAGGATGAAGAAAATGAGACTCAAAAAGAAGAACAATCAAATGATAGTTCTAAAAATCAAAATAATGCAAATGTAATAATTGATAAATCTATTTTAGAAGGTAATATAGGTGAAGGTGAAACTATAGAAGAGTTTTCATCTAAAGATAATAATTTATTTATTAAGGTTAATTTAGGTGAAGGTAATAACTCCATCTCCAAAGAAGATTTAGCTTATTCTAGATTTTCTAGTTTAACTGATGAATTACTAAAAGATGATTCTTGGAACAATGTAAATGTAGAATTTGTAGGAGTAGGTAAAATAACTATGAATAAGAGCCAAGCAGTAGTTAATGAATTTAATTTAAAGCATTTCAAAACAGAAGATATAATGAAAAATTTTAAGAAATAATGAATATAACTAAGCTACTACCTTAATTGGTAGTAGCTTAATATAAAAATTTAAATAGAACATATGTTTTATAGGAGGTTTTTTTGATATGAACGTAGCTGTAATTTATGCTAGATATTCTAGTGATAATCAAAGAGAAGAATCTATAGAAGCTCAAATTAGAGCTATAAAGGAGTATGCTAAAAGAAATAACACAAATATTTATAAAATATATGCGGATGAAGCACGATCGGCTACTACAGATAATAGACCAGAGTTTTTAAAAATGATAAAAGATAGTGAATTAGGTTTATTTGATATGGTTATTGTTCATAAACTAGATCGTTTTTCACGTAATAGATATGATATTGCTTTTTATAAGAAACAATTAAAAAAGAATGGTGTTCGTTTGGTATCTGTTCTTGAGAACTTAGACGATAGTCCGGAGTCAATTATATTGGAATCTGTACTTGAAGGTATGGCTGAATATTACTCTGCTAACTTAGCTAGAGAAATCATGAAAGGTTTAAAAGAAACTGCTCTACAATGTAAACATACAGGTGGTAAACCCCCTCTTGGATATGATGTTGCTGAAGATAAAACCTATATAATAAATAAAAAAGAAGCTCAAACAGTTAAAATAATTTTTGAAATCTATAGTAATGGATTTGGATACAACAAAATAATTGATAAATTAAATAATGAAGGATATAAAACAAAGACAGGAAAAAACTTTGGTAAAAACAGTATTCATGATATTTTAAAAAATGAAAAGTATAGGGGTATTTATGCTTTTAATAGAACAGCTAGAAAAGAAAATAGCAAAAGAAATCATAGAAAATCTAAACCGAGTAGTGAAATTATAAGAATAGAAGGGGGGATTCCTAGAATAATAGACGATAATATTTGGAATAAAGTAAGAAAGCGTATGGATAGTAATAAAAATGCAACTAATAGAGCAAAAGAAACCTATTTACTTTCCGGATTAGTTTACTGTGGTAAGTAATAGTATAATGACTGGTAATAGGATTACAGGTGGACGAAATAAAGCCAAATATAGCTATTATGAATGTAATAATAGGAGAAGGACTAAGTGTTGTAATATGAAGTCTATAAATAAAAATTATATTGAAGATTTAGTTATAAATAAATTAGAAAATAATTTTTTCAATAAAAATGCTATAGAAACAATGGTTAGTAAGATTCATGAATATACAATTAATCAATCTTGTGAATTTAAAGAAGAGATCAAGCAATTTGAAATGGAAATTAAAAAAGTAGAAAAAGAAATTGAAAATATAATTAATGCTATATCCGCTGGTATGTTTCATGAGTCTATGAAAGAAAAACTTAGTAATTTAGAAAATAAAAAATCATCATTGGCTTTAAGAATTGAAGAATATAATTTAAAACTTAAATTATATGTTCCAGAACCAAAGATGATTAAGAGTTATCTTAAATCAAATTCAAATATAAAAATTAAAAACTTAGATGAGCAACAAAAAACTATTCGTACTTTTATAGAAAAAGTAGTAGTTTTTGAAGATCAAATTAATGTATACACAATTTTTGATATCATTGGTGGAGACGGTGGGAGTCGAACCCACGTCCGAAAGCACTTTACTAAGAGCTTCTCCGAGTGCAGTTGCTATATTTAAAGTTCGCCTCTTAGCTTGCCTAGCAACAGGCCCTCTATTTGGCTATTTCCAATTTATCTGCTATAAGTCGGAAAAACCTTATAGTAGTTCCCTGCATACATTAACACTTAACATCTAATGGGCAGGACCATTAGAGTAAGTGGCCGCCTTATTAGGCAGCTAAAGCGTAATTATCGTCTGCGTTTATAATTTAGTTGCCACTTTTAGCGTTGTTTGGCGACAACGACTCGCTACTCTTAGCTCTATACCCCCGTCGAAACCAAATTCGTCCCCAGGAATATTTTATTAATATTTTTCACTAAGATGTCTTCTAATTCTTCTCTCAGCATCCTTCTTAGCGATATCTTGTCTCTTATCATATAGCTTTTTACCTTTAGCTAAAGAGAGTTCTATCTTTACTTTTCCATTTTTAAGATAAGCACTTAATGGTATCAAAGAATATCCTTTTTGGGTTATATACCCTATAAGTTTTCTTATTTCACTTTTATTTAATAATAATTTTCTTTTTCTTAGAGGGTCAACATTATATATATTCCCTTGTTCATAAGGGCTTATATGCATGTTATGAATAAACACCTCTCCATTTTCAACCATAGCATAACTATCCTTTAAATTAAGTCTACCTTGTCTCATAGACTTAACCTCAGTTCCAGTTAATACTATCCCTGTTTCCATAGTATCTTCTATGAAAAAGTCATGTCTTGCTTTTCTATTTGATGCTAATATTTTTCCTTTAACCTTGCTCATATCAATCACCATACCTTCTTAAGTGCATCCTTTATTATAGCAGAACATAATTAAAATGTCAATTGTCAGTATATGTTTTTTTATTTTTTTATTTTTCACTTAATAATATTATATTAAAAAACTTTAAAATTTTCTAATCAAATAAAGCAAAATTCTAAATCTTGATGTAATTTTTAAAATCAAGATTTAAAAATTTTGCTATTTGTTAATATTTTATTTTATTCTTCTTCATCTTCTATTTCTTCGTTCTTTGCTAACGAAAAATCTATTCGTCTATTTGCTAAACTTACTTTAGCCACTTTAATTCTAACCGTATCTCCTATTTTATATGAATTCTTACTTCTTTCACCTACAAATCCATATATTTGGTCATCATAATGATAATAGTCATCTGTAAGAGTACTTATATGCACAAATCCTTCTATAGTATTGTCAAGTTCTACAAAGAATCCAGACGGTATAGCCCCTGACACTACTCCTTCATATTCTTCACCTATTTTATCTTCCATAAACTCTACTTTCTTTAAATCATCTGTTTCTCTTTCTGCTTCATCTGCCAATCTTTCTCTTCTAGATGATTGACTTGCAACCTCTGGTAGATGTGCTTTTAATTTTTCTATATCTTTTTCTGTTATTCTGCCATTTATGAAATCCTTTATTATCCTGTGAATTTGTAAATCTGGATATCTTCTTATAGGTGACGTAAAGTGACAATAATATTTTGTAGCTAATCCAAAGTGACTTTGACTTTCTGAACTATATATAGCTTTTTTTAATGATCTAAGCATTAATGTATTTATTACTGCCTCTTCTTTTTTACCTTCTATTTTTTTAAGTAGAGCTTGAAGTTCTTTTGGATGTATCTCTTGAGATCCTTTTAAGCTGTATCCAAAGTTATGAATAAATTTACTGAACTCATTTATTCTTTCTTCATCTGGATCTTCATGCACTCTATATAGAAAAGGAATTTCTGACCAATACATATATTCTGCTATAGTCTCATTACTTATTAACATGAATTCTTCTATTATTCTATTAGCTATTCTTCTATCATATTCAGAAATCTCTATTGGCTTTCCTTTTTCGTCTAAAATTATCTTAGATTCAGGAAAATCAAACTCTATGCTTCCTCTTTCTTCTCTTTTCTTGATAAGTATCTTACAAAGTTCTTCCATCATTTCTAACTCTTTTAGTATATGTTGATACTTTTTAGTTAAAGTTTCATCTTTATTCTCTAGTATGTCTGATATATCATCGTATACTAGTCTTTCTTTACTTTCAATGATTGATTCCACTACTTTATGTCCTAATACCTTTCCCTTATCATTTATCTCCATAAATATACTAAGAGTAAGTCTAGGTACTTTAGGATTCAAACTACATACTCCATTTGACAATTTTTCAGGTAACATAGGTATTACCCTATCTACAAGGTATACACTTGTTCCCCTTTTTAATGCTTCTTTATCTAAAGGTCTATTCTGTCTTACATAATGAGTTACATCTGCTATATGAACTCCTAGTTCGTAATTTCCGTTATCAAGTTTTTCTATTGAAACAGCATCATCAAAGTCTTTGGCATCTGCTCCATCTATCGTAAATATAGTTTTGTCTCTTAAGTCCACTCTTCTTGCTATTTCTTTTTCTGGTATTTCTTCATCTATTGCTTCTGCTTCTTCAATTACATCTTCAGGAAACTCTTCAGGTAAGTTAAATTTCTTAATAATAGCAAGTATATCCGTTCCAGCATCATCTTTATAGCCTAATATATTAATAACTCTTCCTTCTGGATTACGTCTTTTTTCTGGCCATTTTGTTATCTCTATCTCTACTATTTGATTAGTTTTAGCACCATTAAAGTCTGCCTTTGGTATAAAGACATCCATAGTTATTCTAGTATTTGTAGGTATAACAAATCCAAAATTTTTACTATTTTCAAAAACTCCTACAATTGTTTTGTTAGCTCTTTCTAATATTCTTATTATTTCTCCTTCTTGACTTCTTGAATCTTCACTTTTTAAATTTACTCTAGCTATTACTTTATCTCCATGCAAAGCTCCATTTAAATCTTGAGCCGAAATAAAAACATCACTTAGTTCTTTATCATCTGGAATTAAAAAACCATATCCCCTGTGATGTGCTTGAATAGTACCAACTACCAAGTTCATTCTTTCAGGTACTCCATAAGTACTTTGTCTTGTTTGAACTACTAATCCTTCCTTTTCCATTTCATCTAATATTTTATAAAAGTCTTTATATTGATTTTTTTCTATTTCAAAAAAACGAGCTAACTCTTCTTTTAACATAGGTTTATAAGCTTGTTCTCTCATGAATTCAACGATCTTATGTTTTATATTCATTTTATTCCTCCATCTATAAAGTATTATAGTTCTAGTATATCTTTAATTTCTCTCATTAATTCTAATACTATACTAATAAATAATCTGTACTTAAATTATATGTACATATATTTAGCATTCAAATAATACATTCATTATAAAGTATTTATACAATCTAAAATTATATATTAATAAATATGTATTTAGATTATATACTATCATATACATATATTTACCTCTCAAGTAAAGATTTATTAATATAATTATAACTTTTTTTATAAATATTAAAAAGACATGTTACATATAACATGCCTTTTTAATAATAAAATTATATTATATTTTTTTAGCCTTACTTCCACCAAATTGCACTCTACTAAATAAATCTACATCATATGAATACATATTTTGATTTTTCTCTTTATGAACTTTTGTTGCTATTTCAATTAATTCATCTATAAGTTTAGTAAATGATATTCCCATAGGCTCCCATAAATAATATGCAATTGATCCCGGTTGAGTATTAATTTCATTTACATATATATTCTCATCTTTATCCATTAAAAAGTCTATTCTTGCATTTCCTTTACAGTCTATAGACATGAATGACTTTTTAGCTGTCTCTTGGATTTCCTTAGCTTTATCTTCTGGTATATCAGCAGGTATGTTTCTTCCTCCACCTTTTGTTCCTTTTGAATTACTATTTACGTATTTATCCTCATATGTTAACAGATCAGTCCATCCGATTGGCTCTTCACATAATGATGCTTTTACCTCATCATCATATCCCATAACAGCACAGTTAATTTCTCTAGGATTTTCTATACTTTGCTCAACTATAATTTTTCTATCATATCTTATAGCTACTTCTATAGATTCTATCAACCCATCTCTATCCTTAGCTTTTGAAATACCAACACTTGAACCTAAGTTAGCTGGTTTTACAAATACAGGATAATTTAATTTTTCTTCAATTTGTGATATTACAGCTTCTTTATCATCATTCCATTTCTTTCTAAAGAACCATGTATAACCAACTATAGGTAATCCGTGTGATTTAAATACATCTTTCATTAATATTTTATCCATTCCGACTGCAGATCCTACTACCCCTGCACTTACGTAAGGTATATTAATTAGCTCAAACACTCCTTGTATAGTACCATCTTCTCCATTTGTCCCATGTAAAGCAATAAATACTGCATCAAGATCCTCAACAAACTTTTTACCTAAGAATCCTATATTTTCTGGATGTGAATATATTTTATTATCATTGTATAAAGATGTCACTACAATTTCTTTTAAATTCTTCAAATTATTATTTTTAAAATTATCAAATTTCAATAATTCTTCACCTGTAAGCCACTTTCCATCTTTATTTATAAAAATAGGTACAACTTCGTATTTAGATTTATCTATGTTCTCTATAACTTGCATACCTGTAATAACTGAAACTTCGTGCTCAACACTTCTTCCGCCAAAGAGTACACCTATTTTCTTTTTCATAAAAATCCTCCATTCAAATTATCATAATATTTATTATAAAATATAAGCGACACAAAATTAATAGTAAGTAATTTACCTAATATAAAAATACATGTCTCAAAAAGCTTTGTTACACGATAAGTAAACATAAATAGTAAAATTCTTAAAAAAATCTTATCTTCATTAATACATAGAGTTTATAGCACCTAGAATTTTACTATTTTCAATACCAGTATTCTATCTATTTTTTTAAGTCAATACCTTATATTTTCATCATATATCAAGCATTGAAATCTTATTTTTTTAATGCTTGATATATGATCTTCTCTATTCATTATAATTATCAGGTAAGTCATTTTCAAATAATACTACATCTTTCGCTCTCACAATACTTTGAAGAGCTTTAGTAGCTTCATCTAGACTAGCTACTACAAACAGATTTTCTTTTGAAAATCCCATTTCATTGATTCCATCTTGTATAGGTTTTGTTCTATTTTTTCCTACTAATATAGCAAAATCACAGGTTTTAGCAATATTTCTTCCAAACTCCTTATTTGCTTCTGCCTCTTCATCTCCAAGCTCCACCATACCAGGAGTTATTATTATCTTTCTTCCTTCTTTAAATTGTCCTAAAACTTCTAATGCAGCTTTAGAACTTATTGGGTTTGAATTGAAAGCATTATCAATAATTATTACTCCTGTACCAGGGTTTATAAGTTGTAATCTATGTGGTACTGCTTCTACTTTACTAATACCAGAAGCTATTTCTTCAAAAGTAAGACCTAATGCTCTTGCTACAGCTGCACCAGCTAGTAAGTTAGCTATATTATGTTTTCCTAAAAGCTGAGTAGAACAAATTATAGAGTTTCCTTCTTTATCACCTAGTTTAAATGTTGATCCTGTTTCAGAAACCTCTATATCAGTCGCGTACAAATCAAGATTTTCTATATCTTCCATTCCATACAGTATTTTTTCTTTAAAAGTTTTATCTGCAAGTTTCTTTATATACTTGTTATCATAATTGAATATTGCAATACCATCAGCTGGAAGCTCTTCTATTAGTTCATATTTAGTTTTCATTATATTTTCTATGTTTACAAACGTTTCTAAATGCGTAGGCCCTATAGAAGTAATTATTCCAATTTTAGGTCCCGCTAGTTCTGCCATCTCTCTTATATCCCCAATATTTCTAGCTCCCATTTCTACAACAAATACTTCATGTTCTTTATTCAAGTCATTGTTTATTACTTTACTAACTCCCATTGGAGTATTATAACTTTCTGGAGTCTTTAAAACATTGTACTTTTCCTCTAATATTGTAGAAGTTAAAAATTTGGTACTTGTTTTCCCGTAACTACCTGTGATACCAACTATTTTTAATTTATCAAAACTTCTAACCTTATCATGTGCCATATCAAAAAATTTCTGATTAATTCCTTTTTCAATAGGCGCTACAATTACATTAGATAAATATAAAACGTAAGGTTGAAGATAATAAGTAACAGTAATAAATAAAAGAGCAGATAAATATAAGAAATAAGTATTTTCTACAGTTAAAACAAGTATGATTATTGCGATTATTATTAGCACTATGTTCACTATTATATTAGTGGTCATAAGTCTTTTAGCTCTTTCTGTATATACTAAATCTTTTTTCACTTTTTCCTTTTTAAACTTTATACCTAACATTATAAAAGCACACCATGACAATGCACTTACACCAACTAGCTTACCATTTTTAGTAACTAAAGCTAATATTATTAGTATAAGTGCTAGAAATGTTGTTAGATTTAATTTTGAATAGAATGCTCTGTGTTTAAATTCATTTATCCAATTTAAGAAATTCTTATTCTTATATCCTTCCAACTGCATCATATGTAGCAAAAATCTGCTTCTAAAATAAAAAGCTATACCCCATACTACTATAGAAGCAATTACTACAGGTATAAAGATTGAATTCATTTATTTCACGCTCCCTAGCTTAACTTAAAAAGTATTCCATACTTTTGAAATTTAATTATTCTTGTCATCAGTTAAAAAACTATCTAGTATTAATTTAAATCTATTAAATTGATCCAAATACGAGTAATGTCCAGCATTTTCTAACACTACTAAACCACTACCTTTTATTTCTTTTTCCATTATTTCTCCCATATATACTGGAGTATCATTATCTTCTCTACCCCATACTAACAAAGTAGGAGTTTTAATATCTTTTAATAATGGTCTTAAATTTGCATTTACCACTTTAACAAGTATCTTTCTCATTACACCTGATGCTTGTTGATAGTCTGTCGAACCAAATTTTTTATAAAACTTTTCCAATCTTTTTTCTTTGTCTATCCAAAAAAATGCTAAATTGTATATTTTTCTAAGAGTTTTAAATGTGTATATTTTAAAATAATATTTTAATGTTCTTTTTGGTATTATCCCAGCACTATCTATAAGTATCATTTGCTTAACCATGTCTGGATACTGAGTACTTAATACTATTGATACTCTTCCTCCATGTGAATGACCTATTAATATTACTTCATCCATACCCATTATATCTATGAATTTCTTAACCATGTCAGCATACTCATATACACCCCAAACATCCTTAGGCTCCTCGCTTTCTCCACATCCTGGAAAGTCAAGAGTATATACCTTGAATTTGTCTTTTAGGTGATTGTGTATAGGTAGCATAGTGCCTATATTTGCTGCCCAACCGTGAAGTAGCAAAACGTTTTTTCCTTCCCCTTCACATATATAATTTATTTCAACTCCATCTATATTGACCTTCATACTCAACCCATCCTTACATATTAATTCTTTTATTTATAAGCTATATCCACTGTAATATATTTATAATTTTATTCATTCACTTATATGATTATAGCAAAAGTTTTGGATTTATACCATACTATTTAAATACCTTAAAGTGCTTATTTGGTTTTGTATGCAAGTAAAATGCCGAAATGTTTAATTTTCTTTATTATTAAATTAAATAGTAATCTATGTCATTTATAACCCTTAATTTCATATTTATAATTTAATTACTAATTCGTTAAAAGAGATTTAAACCTTATAAAACTAAATAAAAATCTACATAATAAAAGCGATTCACTGTATTGAACCGCTTACTCTTATATATTTTTATATCATTATTTTCACTTAACTACATATCATTACTTTCAATATAAAAATTTTATTTTGTTAATACTGCCAATGCAATTGAAGAAATAAATAATATTGCAGCTGATATAACAGTTAACTTATCAAGTAACGCTTCATAGCTTTTTCCTTTACTTCTTCCCCAACTACTTTCAGCTGCTCCACCACCTAGAGTACCTGATAAACCTGGATCTTTTTCATTTTGTAATAAAACACTAATTATAAGAATAACACTTGCTACTAATATAAGTATAGTAAATAGTGTAGACATAGTTCCACCTCCCATCCTCTAATGAACAAAATCATTTTATCACAGACATTGGATAAAATCAATATGTAGACTATAATATGGTATATAGTTTTAAGTTTAATTAAATGCTGAGTAATGTAGTTCTAACTCTTTATTACTCAGCATTTATATTTTAATCTTATCTATTTACATTGTAGAAAACTTTTAATCCATTATATTGACTAGATTCTCCTAATACGTCCTCTATTCTTAATAATTGATTATATTTAGCAACTCTATCTGTTCTTGAAGGTGCTCCTGTTTTTATTTGACCCGCATTTACTGCAACTGCTAAATCAGCTATTGTAGCGTCTTCAGTTTCTCCTGATCTATGAGATATTACAGCAGTATATCCTGCTCTTTTAGCCATTTCTATAGCATCTAAAGTTTCAGTTATAGTTCCTATTTGATTTAACTTAATAAGTATAGAGTTAGCTACGCCTTCTTTTATACCTTTTTCTAGGCGTTTTGTATTTGTAACGAATAAATCGTCTCCTACTAATTGTACTTTATCTCCTATAGCTTCAGTTAATAACTTCCATCCTTCCCAATCTTCCTCATCTAAACCATCTTCTATTGAGATTATAGGATATTTTTCTACTAATTCACTATAAAATTCTACAAATTCTTTAGAAGTTAATTCTTTACCTTCTCCTTCAAGCTTATAAACTTTTGATTCCTTATCATATAGTTCTGTAGCCGCTATGTCTAATGCTAATAATATATCTTTTCCTTCTTCATATCCAGCTTGTCTTATAGCTTCAACTATTGTTGCTAATGCTTCTTCATTAGATTTTAAGTTTGGAGCAAATCCTCCTTCATCACCTACAGCAGTATTTAATCCCTTAGATTTTAACACTTTTTTAAGACTATGGAATACCTCTGCTCCCATTCTTAAAGCTTGGCTAAAGCTTGAAGCTCCTACAGGCATAACCATAAATTCTTGAATGTCTACATTATTATCAGCATGCTCTCCACCATTTAATATATTCATCATAGGAACTGGTAAAGACTTACCATTAACTCCTCCTAAATATTGATATAATGGAAGACCTAATAAATCAGCACCTGCTTTAGCAGCAGCCATTGAAACTCCAAGTATTGCATTAGCCCCTAATTTTCCTTTATTTTCAGTTCCATCTAATTCTATCATAGTTTTATCTAAAAGAACTTGATCCAATACATCCATTCCTATAAGCTTTGGTGCTATTATATCATTTACATTTTCTACAGCTTTTGTTACACCTTTACCTAAGTATCTATCATTCTCTCCATCTCTTAATTCAACTGCCTCAAAAGCTCCTGTTGAAGCTCCTGAAGGTACAGCAGCTCTACCATGAGCTCCACTTTCTGTCCATACTTCTACTTCTACTGTTGGATTACCTCTTGAATCAAGAATTTCTCTAGCATATATATCTGTAATTACTGACATGTTTTTACCTCCTAGTATATATAAGTCTTTATCTTATTTTTTTATAATTAGTGACGTTCCTGTCATTTCCTTGGGAATATTTACTCTCATCATATCTAATAGTGTAGGAGCTATATCAGCTAAAATTCCTTCATTTAACTTTACATCGCCCTCTCCTACAACTATACAAGGAACTTTGTTAGTAGTATGAGCTGTTACTTTTTTACCAGTCTCTTTATCTAACATTTCTTCTGCATTTCCATGGTCTGCAGTTATTAGAACTTTTCCATTAACATTTACAATTTCTTTCACAATTTCTCCTAGACATGAATCTACTGTTTCTATTGCTTCAATAGAAGCCTCTATTATACCTGTATGTCCAACCATATCTGGATTAGCAAAGTTCAGTACTATAAAGTCATACTCTTTACTTTTAATCCTCTTTATAACTTCATCTTTTACTTCTACAGCACTCATTTCTGGCTTTAAGTCATATGTTGCTACTTTAGGTGACTGTATAAGAACTCTATCTTCTCCTTCATTTGGCTTTTCTACTCCTCCATTAAAGAAGAATGTAACATGAGCATACTTCTCTGTTTCTGCTATTCTTAGTTGTTTCAGTCCAAGAGAACTTACATATTCTCCCAAAGTATTTTTATATGACTGAGGTTTATATACTACATTTACATTTTCGATAGTTTTATCATATTGAGTCATGCATACAAAGAAAGTATCAACTTTTTTCTTTCTTTCAAATCCTTCAAATTCTTTATCTACAAGAGCCCTAGTAATTTGTCTTGCCCTATCTGGTCTAAAATTGAAAAATATTATTGAATCATTATTTTCTATAGTTCCTAAAGGAGTATTGTTATTATTAGTTATAACCGATGGAATTACAAATTCATCAGTTATATCTTTGGAATATGAATTATCTATAGCCTCTATTGCAGTTCTTGCACTTATACCTTCTCCTAGTGTAAGTGCATTATATGCTTTCTCAGTTCTATCCCATCTTTTATCTCTGTCCATAGCATAATATCGACCTGATATTGTAGCTATTTTACCTACTCCTATCTCTTGTACTTTGCTTTCTAATTCCTCAATATATCCTTTGGCACTTTGAGGTGGAACATCTCTACCATCTAAGAAACAATGTATATATACTTCTTTGAGACCTTCTTTTTTAGCAAGTTTTAAAAGAGCATATAAATGTAAGTTATGACTGTGAACTCCACCATCTGATAATAGCCCCATAAGATGGAGTTTAGAATTATTGTTTTTACAGTTTTTTATAGCTTCTAAGAATTCTTTTTTGTTAAAAAATTCTTCATTTTCTATACTTTTAGTTATTCTCGTAAGTTCTTGATATATTATTCGTCCTGCACCAATATTTAAATGACCTACTTCTGAATTACCCATTTGTCCTTCTGGTAATCCTACAGATAATCCACTTGCTTTTAGCTTTGTACTAGGATAGTTTTCTAAAAGCATTCTATAGTTAGGTGTCTTTGCTCTCATTATTGAATTGCCTTCATAGTCTTCTCCAATTCCCCAACCATCTAATATAACAAGTGCTACTAGATTTTCTGACATCTTTACATCTCCTTATTGAAACTTAACAAGCTTTAAAAAGTCTTCACTTTTTAAACTTGCTCCTCCTACTAAAGCTCCATCTATATCTGATTGACTCATAATATCCTTTATATTACTAGGCTTTACACTTCCACCATACTGTATTCTAACTTTATCTGAAACTTCTTGACCATATTTTTCTTTTAATGTATTTCTTATAAATGCTATCATTTCATTAGCTTCTTCATCTGACGCTGTTTTTCCTGTTCCAATAGCCCATATTGGTTCATATGCTATAACGATATTTTCCATATCACTTGAAGATATTTCTTCCAATCCATTTATTACTTGTTCTTTAACTATGTCCTTTTCTTTCCCTGACTCTCTCTGTTCTAGAGTTTCTCCTACACATACTATAGGACTTATATTATATTTTAATGCTGACCTTATCTTCTTATTTACCGTTTCATCTGTTTCCCCAAAATACTGTCTTCTTTCAGAGTGACCTATTATTACATAGTCTACTCCTATTTCAGTTAACATGATAGGTGATACTTCTCCTGTAAAAGCCCCATTTTCTTCCCAGTGCATATTTTGAGCTCCTAATTTTAATTCTGTTCCTTCAAGCTCTTTTTTTACTTCACTTAATGCAGTAAATGGTACACAAACTATAGCTTCTACATTTGAATCTTTAACCTTATTTTTTACTTCATTTACTAATTCAACTGCTTCACTAATAGTCTTATGCATTTTCCAGTTACCAGCAATAATTGGCTTCCTCATCAAAAGTCTCCTCCTTATTTTTCATCTATAGCATCAATTCCTGGTAATACTTTTCCTTCAAAGAATTCTAATGATGCTCCTCCTCCAGTAGAAATATGAGTCATTTTTTCATCTAATCCTGTTTGTTCTACTGCAGCAGCACTATCTCCTCCACCTACTATAGTAGTACCATTAGCTTCTGCCATAGCCTTTGCTATTGCCTCAGTTCCTTTAGCAAAGTTAGACATTTCAAATACTCCCATAGGCCCATTCCATACAACTGTTTTAGCCTCTTTAACTGTTTTTGAGAATATTTCTATCGTTCTTTCACCTATATCAAGTCCCATAGTATCTGAAGGTATATTTTCTACATTAACAGTTTCAAAATCTACATCATTTTTAAACTCCTTAGCTACTACCGTATCCACTGGCAATAGTAAGTTAACATTTTTTTCTTGAGCTTTATTTATTAGTTCTTTTGCTAAATCTACTTTATCTTCTTCTACAAGAGATTTACCTATTTCTAATCCTTTAGCTTTTAGAAATGTAAACATCATTCCTCCGCCTATTAATAAGCTATCTACCTTATCTAGAAGATTTTCTATTACTCCTATTTTATCTGATACTTTAGCACCACCAAGAATTGCTACGAAAGGTTTCTCAGGATTTGACATAGCTTTGCCCATTATTTCTATTTCTTTTTTTACTAAATATCCAACAGCAGAAGGTAAGTGTTTGCTTACTCCTACATTAGATGCATGTGCTCTATGAGCTGTTCCAAATGCATCATTTATATAAAGATCTCCTAATGAAGCTAATTCTTTAGCAAAATCCTCTCCATTTTTCTCTTCTTCTTTTCTGTATCTAGTATTTTGTAGTAAAACAACATCTGAGTCTTTCATTTCACTTACTATTTTTTTAGTATCTTCTCCTACTACTATATCATCATCAGCAAACACTACTTCTTTTCCTAATAATTCTGACAATCTTTTAGCCACAGGAGCTAAACTATATTTAGGATTTGGTTCTCCTTTTGGTCTTCCAAAGTGAGACATAACTACTGCTTTACCACCATTTTCAATTATGTATTTTATAGTAGGTATAGCACTAGCTATTCTTCTATCATCAGTTATTTCTTTATTTTCATTCATAGGAACATTAAAATCACATCTAACTAGAACTCTTTTACCTTTGACATTTAAATCTTCTAAACTTTTTTTATTAAGCATCTTAGTCCTCCTTATGCCATAAAAATCTCTATTTTTAAAGAAGAACCGGTCTAATAGATATCTACTAAACCGGACTTCTTTTAATATATTATTAACTATATTCCTTTGTTAACTATATATTTAGCAAGGTCAACTACTCTAGCTGAGTATCCCCATTCATTATCATACCATGATACTACTTTTACCATGTTATCTATTACCATAGTTGATAATCCATCTACTATTGATGAACGATAGTCTTTTCTATAGTCAATAGATACTAATGGTTCTTCTGAGAATCCTAATACTCCTTTTAATGGTCCTTCAGCTGCTTCTTTTAATGCTTTATTTACGTCTTCAGTAGTAGTTCCTTTTTCAACTTCGAATACTACGTCTACTACTGATACAGTAGGAGTAGGAACTCTCATTGCAAATCCATTTAATTTTCCTTTTAATTCAGGTATAACTAATGCAACTGCTTTAGCAGCTCCTGTAGTTGTAGGAATTATTGATTCAGCTGCTGCTCTAGCTCTTCTTAAATCTTTATGATCTTTATCTAATATTTGTTGATCATTTGTATATGCATGAACTGTAGTCATTAATCCTTTATTAATTCCAAATTTATCTAATATAACTTTAGCAACTGGTGCTAAACAGTTAGTTGTACATGATGCATTAGAAATTATATGATGATTTTGTGCATCATATTTCTCTTCATTTACTCCCATTACTACAGTTATATCTTCATCTTTAGCTGGTGCTGTAATAATAACTTTTTTAGCTCCACCTTTTAAGTGTCTTGAAAGACCTTCTTTATCTTTGAACGCTCCTGTTGAGTCTATAACTAGTTCTACACCTAATTCTTTCCAAGGAATCTCTTCTGGATTTCTATGGCTAACAACTTTTAATTTTTTACCATTTATAACCATATTGTCTCCATCAACTTCAACTGTTCCTGGGAATATTCCATATAATGAGTCATATTTGAACATATGTGCTAAAGTATTAACATCACCTGAACCATTATTTATTGCTACAACTTCAAAGTCTGTAACTCCACTTTCAAAATAAACTCTTAAAACATCTCTTCCTATTCTACCAAAACCACTAATTCCAACTTTTACAGTCATTAAAATTCCTCCTCAAAAGTTATATTAAGCTACTTAAATGTAGCAGTACTAACAATATTTAATATTTTTTTTGCTGCACCTTCATCAGTTATAAGTGTCATATCTTCCTTTAATCTACAAATAGATATGATTGCTTCTGCTTTATTTTCTCCACTAGCTACACCTATTATAGTTTTTATATTTTTAAAATCTGATAAAGATATTCCTATAGTATTAGTCTCCCATATAATTTTACCTTTGGTATTAAAATAATGTCCAAAGGATTCTGCAACTGCTCTATTTTCACATAAATGTTTGACTACATCGTCTGAAAAATGTCTTCTACTTGCCATAATGTCGGCTCTTCCTATACCAAATACTAACATATTTATATTTCTCATAATATCTACTACTTCTTTTATTTCTTTTACACTTAATAGAGCCTCCATAGCTTCTTCACTAAGGTTATCTGGCACATGAAGTAATTTATAGTTTCCACATAATTTTTGAGCCAATTTTGCAGCTATGTTATTAGCTTGTGTTTCAACATTTTCTCCAAGCCCACCTCTAGCAGGTAAGACTAATAAATCTGATTTCTTTTTATAAACAGGCATTTCTTCTGCTACTTGAGCCATAGTAGTTCCACCAGTAATACCGATTATACTATTTTTTTCTAACTTATCAACTATATAGTTCGATGTCGCTTTTCCTATATCTTTTAATATAAGCTCGTCTTCATCTGAATTTCCAGGTACTATAATTACTTTTCTTATATTAAGCTCTTTTTCTAATGATTTTTCTAAATAATTTAATCCTTTAAATCTATGTATCTGTTCTTTGAGCCTTTCTACAACATCTTTTCCTTCTTCAGTAATACTCATTCCTATAGTTTCAACAGATAATAGTCCTTGGTCTTTAAGTACATTAATTTCTGTCCTTACAACTCTTTCTCCTATATTTAGACTATTTGCTAAGGCTCTTCTTCCAATAGGCTGATTATAATATATGTTCCTTAAAATATTATACCTTTTTTCTAGTGTTTCTATCATTTCAGGAACTATTTTCTGATATAAAGAGAGTAAGTCATTCATTTAAGATACACTCCTTATGAGCTTATAACTCATACTTTTCACTATATGAGCTATTTAACTTTTTATGACAATAATATTATGTCTATATGAACATTTTTTATCCTATAACTAACAATTTTAATGCTCTTCCTCTAATAAGTAGCAGATAAAAAACTCATCTAAATTAAGTTTCATGTTATTATAGATAGGTCTAATTTAATTAGTATGGTCTAAAACTGTCCCATCACTAATAAAAGCATCCCACTGAAACTACATTCATCAACATAACTTATCTTTCATCATTGATTATAATTTAATAATGATAAAAATTCAAGTTAATAAGAAAATTTTTATAAAATTTATACTTTTTTATAGTTGACAAGGCTAAAGTTACATGTCTTAATTTATCATAAACTGAAACTAAAAGATACAAATTTGAAAAATATTTAACAATTTATATATTTTTTAATCTAAATACTATTCTGTATTTGTATCTTTTAGCTCAGTAAATTAACAAGATATGATTTATAAAGATTAAACTTAAGCCTTATCCTATATCATGTTTAGTATAAGGTTCTCCATTAGCTGCTGGACCCGATGATTTTCCTACAAATCCAGTTAATACTATTAAAGTTAATATGTATGGCACCATAGCTAATATTTGAGTTGGTATATTGGCACCCGTTCCTCCTAGATATACTATAAGTCCTTGTGCTGCTCCAAATAATAAGCAAGCTAACATAGCTCCTTGTGGCTTCCACTTTCCAAAAATCATAGCTGCCAGTGCAATAAATCCTTGCCCAGATATAAGAGTTGGTCTAAAGTTTGATACAACTGCAAGACTCATAGCTGCTCCACCAAAACCAGATAGTATACCTGAAAGTATAACCGAAAAATATCTAATCCTATGTACATTTATCCCAAGTGTATCAGCTGCCTTTGGATGTTCTCCAACAGATCTTATTCTTAATCCTAGTTTAGTTTTATATAGCATGAACCACATTATCAGTACTAATAAAAATGACAAATATACAGTTATATATTGATTAAAAACCAGGTCAAGAAATGAGTTATTTGAAAAAATTTCATTAAACGGTCTTGGCATCTTATGATTCAGATCTATAGGTTTTGTCATTGTAGTTCCTTCAAAAAATATTCTACTTAAGAACAATGATAGACCTGAGCCAAGAAAGTTAATTGCAATTCCAGAAACTATCTGATCTGCTTCGAATGTTATAGAAGCTATAGCATGTAGAAGTGCTAAAATGCCTCCACCTATTCCTGCTGATAAAAAAGCAATCCATGGATTACCTAAATAATACCCAACAGTAGCTCCTATAAGAGCCCCTATAGTCATCATACCTTCAAGTCCTATATTTACTACACCTGAATTTTCTGATGCTACTCCTCCTAAAGCTGTAAAAATCAAAGGTGCTGCATACATCAATGTTACACCTAAAATAAAGCCTATATCACTTAAATTAATCAACTTTCACCTCACCTCTTCTCCTTTTAAACTTTGACGCTATTATTTTTATAAAACTAGGCATAGATGTAAAAAACACTATAGATCCAATCATAATATTAATAACCTCTGAAGGTGCTCCCATAGTAGATTGTATCTTAGGTCCACTATACTTTAGAGCTCCAAATAAAAGTCCAGACAGAACACTTCCTAAGGGAGTGTTATTTCCCAATAAAGCAACTGCTATACCATCAAACCCGCTTCCTTCCATAAAGGATAATATAGCTACTTCTTTAGTAACTCCAAGCACATGTATAGCTCCTGCTAATCCTGCTAATATACCACTTATAAACATAGAAGTTAATATGCTTCTTCTAACATTTATTCCACCATACTCTGATGCATCTTGATTAAGACCTACTGCTCTAAGCTCATAACCTAGTGTTGTTTTTTGTAGTATGTACCATACCATAATTGCACATAAAATAGCTATTATTATTCCCCAGTTAACTGGAGCAGATAGTATCTCTCTTAGAAATTTACTATTTGAAAGAAATTCTCTTCCAGCATCAGTTCTTTTCCACTGTTGAAGGATTCCTATACTAGCAGAGTCTAGTATTTTATATGAAGCTTCACTTTGTGGCCTTCTAAACTTCTCCCAGGAAACAACGTAGTTATTCAAATATAAGGCTATCCAATTTAGCATTATAGTTGATATAACCTCATGAACTCCGAATTTTGCCCTTAAATATCCAGCTATACTTCCCCATAGCCCTGCTGCTATACCTGCTCCTATTAAAACAACTATAGCGTGTATAACTAGAGGTAGTTCTAAAAAATATCCTAATAAAGCAGCTACTAATGCTCCTATTATGAACTGGCCTTCTGCTCCGATGTTAAACAGACCTGTTCTAAATGCAAATGCAACAGATAACCCTGTTAATATTATTGGCACAGATCTAATAATTGTCCAAGCTATGTATTTAGGCCTACTAAATACCCCCTTAAACATAGTTGAATAAACATCAAATAAATTAAATCCAACTGCTGCTAATATTAGTCCTCCTACTAAAAATCCCAGTGCAATAGAAACTATAGTAAAAATTACCCTATTCCTTTTCATTTCCAGCACCTCCTCCAGCCATCATATATCCTAACATTTTTTCATTTGCTTTTTTAGAATCAACTATACCTACTATAGTTCCGTTATATATTACAGCTATTCTATCTGACACATTTAATATTTCATCTAATTCAAATGATATTAATAGAACAGCTTTATCCTTATCTCTTTGTTCTACGAGATACCTATGAACAAACTCTATAGCGCCAACATCAAGTCCTCTTGTAGGTTGAGCAGCTATTAATAAGTCTGGATCATTAGTTACTTCTCTAGCTATTATTACCTTTTGCTGATTTCCTCCTGATAACTCAGCTACTTTTACATTTTCATCATTTGGTCTTACATCAAATTTTGAAATAAGTCGTCTTGAAAATTCTCTAATATTTTTATAATTAAGTTTACCTTTTTTAGAAAAAGGATCTTTCTTATAGTTTTCCAGTATCATATTTTCATATATGCTAAAATCTAAAATCAATCCTCTTTTTTGTCTATCTTCTGGTATAGTTGAAATACCACTTTCTATAATTTCCCTAGGAGTTTTATTGGTTATGTCCTTATTATTAATATATACCTTACCAGAGTCTATTTTCCTTAGTCCTGTTATTGATTCTATAAGTTCACTTTGACCATTTCCATCTACTCCAGCTATACCTAATATTTCTCCCTTTTTAACTTCTAGTGATAATTTATCTAGCGCCTTTATACCTCTGTTATCTCTAACGCTTATATCATCTATTTTTAAGACAGTATTTCCTGCCGATTTTTCTTTCTTTTCAACTGCAAATCTTATTTCTCTTCCTACCATTTTTCCAGCTAATTCTTCTTCAGTCACTTCACTTACCTTTACTGTATCTATATACTTTCCTCTTCTTATAATAGTGCAATAGTCTGCTGATTTCTTTATCTCACGTAATTTATGAGTTATTATTATAATAGATTTTCCTTGACTAGTTAAATTATTTATTATTTCTAAAAAATCTTGTATTTCTTGAGGAGTTAATACTGCTGTAGGTTCATCTAGTATAAGTATATCTGCTCCCCTATATAATGCCTTTAAAATTTCTATTTTTTGTTGCATACCTACACTTATCTCGTGTATTCTTGCATCAGGATCTATATTGAATCCATATCGTTCTGACAATTCTATAACTTTTTTTCTAGCTTCTTGAATATCAAGGTATCCAAAACCTTTAGTAATCTCCATACCTAATATTATGTTTTCAACTACCGTAAAAGGCTCTACTAGCATAAAATGTTGATGTACCATTCCTATTCCTTTTTTTATAGCAATATTGGGACTATCTATATTTATTTTTTCGCCCCTTACATATATTTCTCCAGAAGTTGGTTGATATAATCCATAAAGCACATTCATAAGAGTAGTTTTACCAGCACCATTTTCTCCAAGTAGTGCATGTACTTCTCCTTTATGAAGAGTAAGACTTATATTATCATTTGCAACAAAGTCACCAAATTTTTTAGTGATATTTTTCATTTCTATTACTTTATCTTTAAAATCTATATTATTCAATAGGACACCTCCTACATCAATATCTATAGCCCAGATTCAACAATCTGAGCTATAGATTTATGTTTTATTATTTAAGTGTGTTTAAATAATCTTTATAAGTTTTTTCATCATTTGGAACATTTATTTTTCCATCTACTATATCCTTTTTAAGCTTTTCCACTTCATCTAAAATTTCTTTTGGAACATGCTTATTAGAAGTTGGAGCTATGTCAACTGCATTATGCTCTAATCCATAAACTATAGTTTTTCCACCTTCAAATTTTCCTTCTTTTAAAGCTTTAACTAAATCATAAATTCCCACATCTACTCTTTTCATTGCCGAAGTTATTACATTATCTGGAGCCAAGTAGTTCTGATCTCTATCAACTCCTATAGCATACTTTCCTTGTTCTTTAGCTGATTCTATAACTCCATCTCCAACTCCGCCAGCAGCATGGAACACAATATCTGCTCCCTGTTGATACATAGAGTTTGCTATTGCCTTCCCTTTTGCAGGATTATCAAAGGATTCAGCATATTGTCTTAAAACTTGTACGCCTTTGTTAGTAAGTTTGTTTGCATAAGCAACGCCTGCATGATATCCATAATCAAATCCATCTATTATATTACTTTTGATTCCACCTACAAACCCTACTTTTCCTGTTTGACTCATTTTACCTGCTATGTATCCTACTAAAAATGAAGATTGCTCTGCCTTAAATACTACTCCTACTACATTTTCTGGAGTTTTATCTCCATATGAATAATCTACTATGGCATATTTTTGATCTGGATTCGATTCTGCTGCTTCTCTAAGAGCATCTCCAACTTTATACCCTATACCCCATATTAAATCATTATCTCCATCTAAGAGCGTCTCCAAGTTAGGGATATAGTCTGCATCTTGCTTTGACTCTTGATATGAAGCTTTTATTCCTAATTCTTTTTCTGCTCTTTGAAGCCCTTCCCAAGCTGATTGATTAAAAGATTGGTCATTTACGCCTCCAACATCTGTAACCATGCCAACTCTTACTTGTCCTTTATTCTTTGCTCCTTGCTTTTTATTTTCTTGTTTTTTACCACTAGTACTACACCCTACCCCTAGCGTTAACACTAGCGTCATAATGAGTAATAATGATGTTACTCTCTTAAACATGAAAATCTTCCTCCTTTTTCTCATTCATTCTTCATATACCTTTTATTTTATGAGTTTAACCACTTATACTTAATGATATTCAATAATCCTCATCACTAGACTTAAAATTTACAGTGCCTAAGATACATTGATTTTTTAGTTGTTTAATTATTTACTATTTAGTATATTATTTAATAAACATTTGATTTTATATGAATAAAAAAATAAAGAGCAACAATATTTAATAAATACTGTTGCTCTTTATTTATGAAGAATGATTTTAAAATTTTTACAGTTTTTAGCTCTTTTCTCCTATAAGCTCATATTCTTTAAAATCATATACAACTAATGTTTTTTGAATTATTATTAGCCAATTATACTAAAAATAAAAATATCATTTATCATAATATGTATAAATAAGCTTCTCAAATAAAGAAGACTTCAGAAATTTAATTTCTGAAGTCTTCTAAAAAGTTATTGTACAAATTCTGCTTTAGAAAGAACTTCCGTAGCTTGCTCTATCTTAGCTTCATTTACCATAACTATAGGTCCAGTACATCCCATTCCACTTTCAGCATATATACCGTTTTTCCATAATTCTTTAACAGCGTCTTCTAAATCCATTATATCAACACCTGATATAGAACCTGTAACTACTTCTTTTGGAGGAGCAGTTACTTCTTCTTCTTGACTTGCTGCTTTTTTATTATCTTTTTTAAGACCTTTTAATATATCCGATAGTTTAGCCTTATTAGCTTTCTTAAATTCTTCTGCTGATATATTAGCAACATTTCCTTGTGCTAGTTGTCCTGCATATTGAATAGCATTAGCTATAACTGGAGCTCCTGATGCTCTTGATACTATTAATATAGTTCTGTCATATCCTTCGCCTATTCCAGGACCATATCCATACCCTGTAGCTTCATAGCTTCCTCCAGTTGTATATGAAGAGAACATTTTCATAAGAATGTTTCCAGTTAAAGAGTCTGTTACCATTACGTCTGGTGTTCCTGTTAATAGATCGTTACCTCTCATTACACATCCACCATCTGATCTCATTGACTCAACAAAGTTTATATCATATCCGTTTGATTGTAGTTCTTTAAGTGCTCTTTCAACCGGTCTAGCTCCATCAACATTTAATATACCTACTGTTGGCTTTTCAATACCCATTGCTTTAGCAGTAACTATTCCGTATAAAGCATTTTTAACCATACCTTCAACTCTATGAGCTGATGATGTTCCAGTTGTAGTTGCTATGAACATTTCTTTTCCTTTACCAGGAGTTACAACTCTACCTACAGTTGATACTCCTATAGGGAAGTTATAATGCATAGTTACAATACTTTGAACTTCACCACTATCTAATAAACTTTCCATAACTTTATGTTGTTCTTCTTCTGTATTAGCCTCATAGACTTTTAGGTTTGTATCTGATTTTGGTCCAATTAATACAACTTCTATATTTGGATTACTTTTTTGTGCAAGCTCTGCACCTTTAATTACATTATCTACTCCGTGCTCACTTCCAAGAACTGTAATACCTACCGTAACTTTTTGACCAAATTGACCCGTTTCTATAGCGTCAGCTATATCGCTAAACACCTTTCCTATCATGCTTTTTATATTCTCTGACATTTAAATCACCTCTAATTTCCTAATAGATGTGACGCAAAATCTCTCATTGCTTCCGCAACTAATTTCTTAACTTCTTCTTGTGAAACTCCTTCGTTTCCGTCTACTTTTCCACTATTTTTTTCAACAACTATTGATACCCCGTCAAATAGGTTAGTCATACGTCCTAAGAATAAGCTACCTTTACCAACTATCATAGCTCTATTAATTTCTCCATTTAACATAGCATCTCTACAGAATCCTACATAAGGTACTCCTGATGGAATATGTCCTTGAGTTGGAGCCCACCCTGGTAATCCGTGTTTTTCACCAAATGTAGCAACATCTGCTCTTTCTAGCTCTCCTCTTTTAACTCCTAAAGCAGCTATCATTTTATAGTTAGCAGCTGGAACATCTCCTGCACCTGCTGGTTTAGTTATATCTGGATTTTGCATTTCAACTGAATATTTATCTATATCAGTTATTTTTAAGTCACCTTTATCAAGTGGTGATGTAATTAATGAAGTTATAACAGCCTGTGGTGATGAACCTGTACCAACTGTATGACGTCCTATTAAGTCTGTTCTTAGTATAGGGTTAATTCCATCGTTTTCACTTACTAATACAGCGAATCCACCTACTACGTCTTCTAATATTGGAAGTTCCTTCTTAACATGATCTTTACCATTCATACCTAATTTAGCTGAAGCTCCACCAGCTACTAATACAACATTTTTGTATACTCCTGCTTTAACTAAAGCAGCAGCTTCAATTAATGCATGAGTTGGAGCTGCACAGAATCCTCTTGTGTCTGAACCTGTTGCATTGATACAACCAGCAGTTTCTGCTATGGCTTTAGCGAAGTTACCTCCACCTCTTTGATTCATATCTCCACATGCTTCTTCTGAACATTCTATTACATATTCAACTTCTGTTGGATCTATATTATTTTTAGCAATTAAATTTAACATAGATAATACTCCAGAAGCTTTAACAACTAAGTTTTCAAACATAACATGAGCATTTAAGTTAGTATCTATTTCATGAGCTCTTTTTACACAACCTACAATTTCATTGTTGTTATATATAGCTTCTGCATGATGTTCCTCTATTAAATCTTTGATAGTATCTATTTCTTCACCATCTTTAACTTTAGCAACTAATTCTTCACTTATAAGTGGATGATTAGTTAACTTTTCTTTAACTGAAGTAGCAAATGATTTTTCTAGTTTTACTAAGTCGAAAGCATCACAAATTTGCATTAATGCTATAAACTCATCTTGTGGCATAATTTCTCCATATTTTGCAAATCTGTCTGCACCTTCAATTTTTTTATCTTGCCATGGTGCTCCCATTTTACCTAATTCTTCTGGAGTTATTCCTCCTATATAAGTTTGGTTTGGTGGGTAGCTAACTACCTCTTCAAAGCTACGAATATGCTCTGGAAGTTTTTTTAAATATTCTGATTCTGGATTAACAATTCTTTCTGATGTTTGAGTTGTACCATTATGGATTATCATATCTGGTGTATGTACTAATACATAACCAGCCCCTTTTAAAACTGGAAAAGACATAACTTTCACCTCCAAGTATTTTAAAGAATTCTTATCTAAATAAGAATTCAAATAACCAAAAAACTAAGATTTACATAATTATTACAAATAAAAGCTTCTTATAATTTATATTCGCAGCTCACAGCTATAGACTACTGAGAGCCTATTTTATTGTAAGATATCTTTTAAATGGGTGATGAAAATCACCACCCATTTAAAAGTATTAGTCTCCAGCTGCCAGCTGCGAATTGCAGCTAGCAACAAAATTAGTCTTCAAATACAGTTTGTCCGTCTACCTCTGTAGATAAAGCTTCTAATGCTTTCTCAACTAATTTTCTTCTTAATGCTTTTTCTTCTTCTTTGTCTAAACTTGGATTTCCAAGTGGGTGCGGTATAGCTATAGTAGGAACTATCCTGTTTGCACCAACTGTTAATGATATTGGTACTACTGTACACATATGAACAACAGGAATTCCTGCTCTTTCAATTTCTTTTACCATTGTTGCACCGCAACGTGTACAGGTACCTCAGGTAGATGTTAATATAACCGCATCTACTCCATCAGCCACTAATTCTTTTGCAAATTCACCTGCAAAAGCTTTAGAACTTGCAACAGCAGTACCATTACCTACTGTAGTATAGAAGTATCTGTGAAGTTCACCGATTTTTCCTTCTTTTTCAAATTCTCTTAATATATCTACTGGAATAACTCTATCTGAATCTTCATTAGCGTACACTGGGTCATATCCACCATGTGCAGTTTCATAAGTTTCAGCAGTTAAATCATCTACACCTTGTATATCATATTTACCGTATTTCGATGCACTTGATGATTCAATATGGTCTGGGTTTCCTTTTGGAACTGTACCACCTGAAGTAACAATAGCTATTTTAGCCTTTGTTATGTCTTTAACAGCTGAATTTGGTTCAACCCTATCGAAATCTGGCATCGGGAATTCAGTAACAAATTCTTCACCTTTTAGCTTTTTGATAAGCATATCAACAGCTCTTTCTGAACCTCTTTTATCAACAAAGACATTCTTTCTAATTCCTCTTGACATATATCCTTCTTCTGAAGGCATACCAAGACTTTCATTTTTAGCTAGTTTAAGAGCTAACTTTGACATACTTTTAACAGCATTTCTCATACCAGCAGCACTGTTTTTAGTTTCAACTATATATACGCTCTTCTTGAACATATCTGCACCAGGATTTTCTATATACATACCTGTTAGTGCTGGTATTCCTAATTCACTTTGTACAGCTTCTGTTATAGATCCGCAAGCAACTCCATATCTACCTGCATTAAATGCTGGTCCTGCAATGAATAAATCTGGGTTGTACTTTTTAACCATATCTATGATAGTCGCTTTAGCTTCTTCCATATTTTCATTGAAATAAGAGTCTCCACATATTATAGTAGCAACTATTTCTGCTTCGTCTCCAAAGTTTTGCTTAAATGCCATACCCGGACCTACAATACCTTCTCTTACTTCTGGCTTATGGTCAGCTTTTTCTTCTCCACCGATTCCAGCGAAGAATTGGTTTATATAATGAACAACTTTTATTTTACTCATTGATTTCCCCCCTCTCATATTTTTCGGGTTCTTTAATTAATCGTTAAATTTAGAATATTCGCTTCTGATGTTTGTCATTTCTTCGATTATTTCATCTACGTCTAATACCATTTCCATCATGCCGATTTGATCATCGTAAACATCTGCGTCAACTTCATCTTTAAATTGTGGTTCTACTACGTGATATACTCTGAGTCCTAACTGAACTCCTGTTAATGGACCTGCAAAAGTAGGGTCTCCGTTTGTAACTGTTTCAGCAGCTAATCCAGCTGATTCAGCTTCAGCAGCACCGATAAGAACTACTACGTTCTCAGCACCATGCTTTTCTGTTAAATCTTTAACCCTTTGTTGATTTTCTAAGTCCATTGATCCTGCAGCCGTTCAGACGAAACATTCAGTTGATGAGAATACTATTTCAGCACCAGTTGATTTTAAACATTCTTCAACAGCTGGTCCTGGGATTCCATCTCTGTCGCCTATGATGATTACTTTTTTTCCATCATATAATCCCATAACTACACTTCCTTTCTTTTATTTTGAAATTATTTTTTATTTTTAATATCCTCTAGCTGTTAACTTGTTAAATCCTAACTCGTTAGTAGCTCCTGTTATAGCTTGTAGCTCAACTACAATTGATCCATCTTCTTTTAAACTTCCATCGAATCCACCAGCAATTGTATTAACTGGATCTAAATATCCAATTACCTTGTCCATTGGAGGTAGCTCGATAACTTCATTAGCATTACCACCTGTAACAACTGCATTTGCTAATGGGTCAGCATCTGCTAATGATTGAGAAGCTCCATCTCTACCAGCATATTCATCTGTTACAATAACAGTCTTAATGCCTTTTTGCTCTATTTTTTTACAGTTCATTATTAAGTCTGTATCTGGGTTACCAAAACCTTCTTGTGAAATGACAACTCCATCTACTCCTAAGAACTCAGCTAATTTAGCTGCCCAGTTTGATGATCTCTCTTTATCTGCAAGGTAAACATTTTCGTTAGTTATTATTACACCAACAAAGTTTAACTCTTTACCATGCTTTTCAAATAAATCGTGAACAACTGGATTGTTTAAGTGATGATAAGTTGTGTTTTTGTCACATGCAGAAACACAGTTACCACTTATGATTGCTCCATCCATCAATTCTGTTGGATTGATTAATGTTGATAGAGTTTTTTTAGCATCTACACCATATACATAAGTGTCATGCATTAATCCTTGACTTTGAAGCATTTGAACGTAAGCTACTCTTGGAAGTTCTGGATACTTTTTAGCACCTTCTAAAATAGATAGTGTTTCATAATCTTTTACTTCATCTGGTGTTACATTTCTACCAGCTTCTCCTAAATAAGCAGCTGCTTTTAGTCCAGCAAATCTCAATGCTTTTTCATGCTCATGTTGTTTCAAACCATCTACAGGTTGACAAACTAATACAATATTGTTTGTTTTTGAAAATGGTGTATAGTCTGCTCCTGGTCCAGTCATATCAACTATACCTTCTTGGAATGCAACTACTTTACCTGTTGTAACAACTGCAGCGCCTTTTAATACGTGAGTTCTTCCTGATCCTACAGTATCAACTTTTGATAATACTCCAGGGAAGATTCCACCAGGTCCTTCAACCTTAACTCTTGGTTCAATTACATCCTTAACTGGAGTAATTCTTATGCTTTCACCTGGTCTTGCTAACTCTACGTCGACACTCTTTAAGTTTTCATCAGTGCTTATTTCAGCTATAAGCTCCTCTTTGTTAACATATAAAGTGCCATTTTCTACTTTTGTCTCACTACCAAATTGTACATCTTTAATGAAAATATTACCTAATTCTAGGCGCATAGAGTTCACCTCCTCTTAGTATTTCAGAATGAATATATATTGTAATCCCAGATAGTAAGGTTATACCTTACTATCTAGGGCAATTACCTAATTTATTTTCTAAATATATTTTTTAATCATATTTTCTATATTTTCTGGTGTAGCATCTTCCTTAACTACTTCATCTATTTTATTGCCATCTTTATATATGGCTATTACTGGTAATCCTAATATTCTTTGTTGTATAGCAAGTCTTCTAGCTTTTGTAGTATCCAATTTACAAAACTTAATTTTGTCACCATATTTGCCTTCTAATTCTTCTACAGATGGCATTAATGCTTTACATGGTTCACATCCTTGACTCCAGAAGTCAACTAAGATGTAACCTTCTGATTTTAATACTTCTTCCTCAAAACTAACTTTATCAACAGCTAACATTTAAAACGCCTCCTTAAGCTATTTTTGAAATTCATTTTCAATGTATTTCTCTGCTTGAATAGCTGCAACTGCACCATCAGCAGCTGCTGTTATTACTTGTCTTAACGGCGTAACTCTACAATCTCCTGCTGCAAACACACCTGGAACATTTGTTTTCATACTACCATCAGTCTTGATATATCCATTTTCCATATCTATAACGCCTTCAAAAATATCCGTTTGAGGATTGAATCCTACAAACACGAAAACCCCAAAAGTACCATCATCTTCATTTGCTACTATTTCAGATTGTTCTCCAGTTTTGAGATTTTCTAAAACTAAAGATTCTACAATTCCTTCACCTTTAATTTCTTTTACTTGAGTGTCCCATATAAAATCAATCTTTTCATTTTTAAATGCCTTTTCTTGTATAGACTTAGCTGCTTTTAGCTTATCACGTCTATGTATGATTGTTACTTTTCTAGCAAACTTGGTCAGAAATATAGCTTCTTCAACTGCAGAATCTCCACCACCTACTACATATACATCAAAATCTGTGAAGAAATCCCCATCACAAGTTGCACAATATGAAACACCTTTACCAGTAAATTCTTTTTCACCTGGACATCCTAATAGCTTTGGTTTAGCCCCTGTAGCAACTATAACACTTTTAGCTTGATATTCACCTTTGCTACCTTTTATAATTTTCACCTTATCAGTCAAATTCACTTCTTTTATTTCATCCACAATTCTTTCTGCACCAAACTCATCTGCTTGACTAACCATTCTTCCTATTAGTGATGGTCCTGTAGCATTTTCGACAGAACCTGGATAATTAGCTACTTCATTAGTAGTAACTATTTGTCCACCTGGCTTTTCCTTTTCTATGACAAGCGTTTTCATCTTAGCCCTTGCTGCATATAGTCCCGCTGACAATCCTGCTGGACCGGCTCCTAATATAACTACGTCATAAATATTACTCATCCACATCACTCCTTTAGTTTTATGTTTCAAATATACCCATTATTATTATGCTTTATTCTGGGTAGTATTTGTTACAATCTTTTCTATACATCTTAGTAAGACCATAGATTTTTTCTATATGAAAAGATAAATTTTTTTATCTACGAGTGAGCAACGAAAATTCCAACGTATAACGTATACAGAATACAAAGTCTAAGTTATTAGTTTTATTAATTTTCTTATTTAGATATCTCTGGATAATACATTGTCTACTAAAGATAAGTCTACTACTTGAAAATCATCTAGTATTAATTGATTCCAATCGGGTGTTTGTTTGTTCCTTATGAATTTTTTAGCTGTTAAAATACTACTTTCTATAATAATTATTGAGTCAGTATCAACACTACTATATTTCTCTTTTGTAATTAATACAGTTTTATAAGGAGTCTCATTAGGTTTTAAACTACTTGATAAAGGATGCGTAAGTAATTTATGTCCAATATGTATCTTATCCCTTATTATATTCAGTATTTCCAAGTAGCTTACTTCATAATATTCAACATTTTGATTATTTGCATATTTTTCAAATACTAATGGATTATTTGTTATTAATATTATATTCACCTATTTCACCCCTTGATTGTTAAAAAAACAACTATTATCTGCAAACAAAAAACAGAATAGAGACTATTGCCTCCACTCTGTCTATGTAACCTGAGAGATTCTTCTTTTTCAAGAATTGCTCCTTCGGTGCTATAAGCTTTTCAGAGTACTGTCCAAATACGGTCCTTTTGCCTGAGAGTTTCATCAAAAGCGGCAAACTTAATGACTTACCCCTTCGGCGCCAATTATTGGTCTCTCCCGCATTTTTCAACCAGTAAGCTTTATTATGTTAAAATTTTTTAATTGTTAAATTAGAGTCAATCACTCTTCACACTCATTATAATATAAAAACCATCTATACACAATACCATTTTCATAAATTTTATTGATACTTCTTGTATTAATTAATAATATTTTATGACTTTTAGTCTATTTTTGTTAGCTTAAAAGGTTTATTAATAATATATATCTTTTTATTAATATTTCCTAACATCAGTTTTTTTATCAAAGTTTAATGTTCTTTCAAATAAAAAAAGTAAGGAAAATAAATTCCTTACTTTTTATTCTAAAGCGTCTAATATATACATTGCTATATTTGAACAATGATCTCCAACTCTCTCTAGATTACTTATTATGTCTAAGTAAATTATACCTGAACTTGGTTGGCATCCTTGATGGTTAAGTCTTTCAATATGACTTGCTCTATATTTCTTTTCCATTACATCTATTTCATCTTCATCTCTAATCACTTTTCTAGCTATATCTGGATCTGCTGTTTTAAACGCTAATAATGCATTTTTATATAATTCTTGTATCTTATCAAACATTAAACGAAGTTCTTCTATAGCATCATCGCTAAACCAAAGATTGTTATCTATTCTATACT